>JAHKBC010000195.1 GCA_018825725.1 Candidatus Omnitrophota bacterium | reverse complement strand
TGCACCCATCCCGATACCAAAATATTTATAAATACTTATTTGCTTCTGCTCCAGCATGGTAAAAAATTCATAGAGCCCCAGTATAATTAGAATAGTAATCACTACTCCCGAAGCAAGCTCTGATAAGATAATCGCAAAACTTATAATAATAAGTAGGACTGAACTAATTATTCTCTTTCTCAGCGCTGATAGCACCAAACCTCCTTTGACGTTTTGTGTATTCGGCTATAGCCTCTTCAAGATCCCTCTCCCGGAAATCCGGCCAGTATTTATGGGGAAAATATAACTCCGCATATGACAATTGCCATAACAGGAAATTACTGATCCTTAGTTCTCCGCTGGTGCGAATCATCAGGTCCGGATCAGGAAGCCCGGCAGTGTAAAGATAATCCCCAAAAGTATCTTCATCTAAATGTTCTAGCTTCTCTTTGCCCGAAATTACGCGGCGGGTAAATTGTTTTATCCCTTCCACTATCTCCTGGCGAGAACCATAGTCTATCGCCAAAACCAGAGTCATTTCCGTATTCTGCCTGGTCTTTTCTTCCGTACTGCTTATTTTTTTTAGGATATTTTGCGGAAGCCTTTGCCGGCTGCCGATTACCCTGAACCTGATATTATTCTTATTCATATTCTTAATCTCTCTATCTAAGAAAATATCCAGGTAACGCATCAATACCTCTATCTCTTTTTTTGGGCGCAACCAGTTTTCTGATGAAAAGGCAAAGAGAGTAAGGACTTTAATCTTATTTTTATGAGCAGCCCTGACCATCTCCTTAACCCTCTCCACGCCCTGACGATGTCCAAAAACGCGAGGCAGCCTTTTTTCTCTGGCCCAACGGCCATTTCCATCCATTATAATTGCGATATGTTTTGGTAGATTATCTTTCATTTATACCTGTAAGCAAAAAAGCACTTAGCCTTAGAAGGCCTTAGGCTTTAAGTTATTGGCTTAATAGCTTTAGGCCTGTAAGCTCTCTACTGGTGATGCCGGTAATCTATATCAGGGAATAAATTATCCTTGGATTCGAGTTCAGAAAGCCACTCTTCATCTAAGGCTTCTGACTTTATATCTTCGTACAGACGGGTAAACCTTAAAACGTGGTCTTTGGTCCTGCGCACGGCATAAGGAACATGGGTGCCGGTACCCATAATAAAAGCCCAGTCTGAACTCTGAGCTAAAAGAAGCTCTCTCAAAGCCTGATTCAAAGCCCTTCTTAATAAACCTTCAGCCAAAGGAAATTGTTTAGTTAGCTCGGTCATCCTCTCCGAAGCAGAATGCAGATGCCGGTATACCCAGTCATTCGGGCCTTGCAGCCATATTTCGCTATAACCTTTCCAGCCCCAACTGGACATTGAAGGAGTAATAACCTGATTGCGCGGATTCTCCATCAGGTACTCAGACGGAGTGATCGCTCGGATATCCTGCTGATCAAAATGCATCTTGCGGAAAAGAAAATCCAACCAAATCGGGCCCTCGTACCACCAATGCCCGAAAAGCTCCGCATCGTAAGGAGAGACAATTATCGGACTCTTGCGAATAAAGTCACGCAGGTATTCTGCCTGCCTCTGACGGTTAAACATAAAATTACCGGCATGGTCAGCAGCTTTCTGCCTTGCCCCGGCCGGATCATAAGGCTCTTTAATATTCGATTCCCCTGTAATACGATAATACTTAATTCCGGTGCTTATCCTTATCCCCTCCGGATGAATATAAGGCTTGATATAATCATACTCCAAATCAAATCCGATATCCCGATAAAACTCGCGGTAATTATAATCTCCGGGGTATCCTTCAATGGATGACCAGACCTGTTTAGAGGATTCCAGGTCCCTGGCAAAACAAGCTACCCCTGTACCCTTACAATAGACAGGAGCAAATACTGCGTATTTAGGCCGAGGTGTGCCATGCAATACACCGTGGGCATCGGTAAAGAAATAACGTATCCCGGCTTCTTTGAATATTTCATCATGCCCGGGATGAAATCCGCACTCCGGCAGCCAGATACCTCTGGGCTTCCTGCCAAAGATACTTTCATACTGGCTGACCGCAACCTTGACCTGCGCGCGCACCGAATCCCTACAAACATCCATTAAAGGAAAATAACCATGAGTTGCGCCGCAAGTAATAACCTCCAGCTTTCCTAAATCTTGGAATTTCTTAAAAGCCATTACTAGATTACGTTTGTACCCTTCAAAGGTATCTCTGGCCCGGCAAAAATTATTCAGATACATTATAGCCAGCTGCTGAAACTGCGGCTGCCAGGAAGTCCTTTCAATCTCCCGATGCGCCAACTCAATAAGTTTGCTGATATGCTTTACATAGCGCTCCTGCAACAATGGATCACAAAGCATAGATATAAGCGTAGGAGATAACGACATGGTAATCCTGAAATCTACTCCATCGTTGACCAGTCCTTCATAGGTCCAAATCAGAGGAATGTAGGTTTCGGTGATAGCCTCATAGAGCCAATCCTCCTCAAGAAAATCCTCATATTCAGGATGCCGGACAAACGGAAGATGGCTATGTAAGACTAAACAAAGATATCCTTTATGCATATTAAATGTTATCCTGTATACTTAAAAACCAGAGAGTTACTTTATCAGTTGACTGGATTTTGTTTCCCGGGAAACTATCGGGGTAATAGTGCGCTCTTCTATTTCATCAAAAGATACAGCCTTAACCGGAATAACCTGTTTGCCGTCCGGAAGGGCGAAACGCAAAGTAAATGTGCCGTCTGGCCTTAATTTTATCGGTTTACCCTGCACGCTTACACTCGCATCAGGTTCGGTAGCGCCGTAAACAATCAATTCGCAATCTACCACCATCCAGAATTTTCTTTGCTTCGGCGCTTTTTTTACCGGGCTTCCGGCAGAAGAAATTCCAGGAGAAGCCAGTGCTCCGGAGAAGAGCGCCTGCTTTATTCTCTCCTGCCAGGCCTTGCCTACGGGTGAACTGCGGCCTAAACCAAAACCCATTCCGTAGAGGCGGCCAAACATTTCATCGGGTATCATCCACTCTTCATCGGTAACCCAGGATGGGCCGTCAAGTGGAGTATGCGCTATATTTGAGCGCACAATGGTTATAAAATCTCCGTTATGCAGCTTTAATCCGTAATCTACACACCAGGATCTTCCCGGAACGCCGCTGTCAATGTACCAATTGCTAGAATCGTGGTTGATTGTAATATCAAAAAATTTATGGGCATTGCTCCCGTTAAAGTTAATATGGCTTACATCATAAATGCGCAATATCCTCTTGGCGTTATAGAAAATATCTTTAAGCCTGTCTCTTAACTTGTTCCAGGTATCATGGGTAATTTCCCAATAAGTATAAAGCCACCAGGGGTCGCGGGTTGATAAGACTATCTTGTCTTTTCCGTAACCAGCCGGCAACTCTTCAGGAATCCTGCGAGATGTCTTTTTTATTGATACGGGAGTGTATTTGCTCTTCTCTATCTCATATTCCTGCGCGCCCATATGATGTAAGGCAATAGGATCAACAACCTTCTCCTTCTTTGCT
>JAHKBC010000194.1 GCA_018825725.1 Candidatus Omnitrophota bacterium | reverse complement strand
GTCAATTGCGGCATGGTGGACGAGCCCTTATTAAAAACAGAATATTTTTGTGTGTCAACACTTCCTGAAGCGAGGACACTGCGGCTGGGACTGCCGCCGCCCAGCCCCAGCCGCAAGCCGAGCCGGACACGCGCTGCATTAGCACGAAGGCCGCCCCCAGGCGGCCGCCAAGCGCAGGCCTGCGCCTACGCAGGCCGAAGCGATGCACGCGGCACAACGGAGCGCCGGCCAAGGCGCAGCGCCTATTCTTTAATTGACTTGTGATTATTGTTGTAGTAATCTTGGAGTGAGTAGTTTATTTGACAAATTGCCTTTTGGGTATTCGTTAGATTAGGGGCACCAAATAAAAACCCTGTCATATTGCTGACAGGGTTATGGTTTTGTTAGTCCCAATCGGACTCTCACGTCTCTCAATCTGGAGCTCTGCTCTTGTCTATCAATTTCTGGAGGTGGGAACTGGTACGTCGACAGCTAAACGCTGCGCAGATTTCTTCGAAATCTGCTTGCAGTTACCGACGTACTTTTCTTTAATGTAGTTATAGAAAAGTAGCCCCAACGAGATTTGAACTCGTGTTTACAGCTTGAGAAGCTGACGTCCTAGACCAGGCTAGACGATGGGGCCGTAATTTTCAATGCTATTGTCCATCGGCTAGCATCTTCCTAAAGATCAGGCTCCCCGTTTCCCTAGATCTTTTTATTGTGGAAGCGGGGTCCCGCCCGCAAACTAAATTGCTTAGCGGGAAGACGATGGGGCCATAAAAATCATCCATCAATATAACATAAAAAGAATCTCGGTCAATAAATTTATTGACCATATGGCCCGGATTATATATACTACCTTAATAACGGACTAGAAAATATGCAGATAGGTTTGGGTTTCAGCCAGTCAAAAAATCCTGTTCAGGCTGTCAAAGAAGCATTAAATATGGCTAGGCAAACAATGGCGGCGGCTAAAGAAGACCTGGCTATTGTCTTTAGTACGCCTGAGTTGTCTTCTAATACCCTTTTAAGGGCGTTGAACGATTCATCTAAGGGGATTGTAGTTATAGGAGCCAGCGCTCCCCAGGTTATCTGCAATCAGGGTATATTTAAGCAGGGTTTAGTTTTGCTTCTTATCAGTTTTTCTACGGGGATAAATTTCAATGTTGCTTATTACCGGGGGTTAAAACAGGCTACTTTAGAATCAGGCAAGGAGTTAGCTATAAGGCTATGTGAAGGCTTGCGCGATAAACATCGCGCGCTAGGCTTGTTGTTGGGCGATATTCACATATCCGAAGACTCCGGTTTTATGGATGGATTTAAAGATAATGCCGGAGCGGGTTTCCCTTTGGTCGGCGCCTTCATTTCGTCTAGCCACGAGTCAGTTCAGTATGCTTATTTAAACAGGGATTTATTGCGTGATTCCTGTGTTGGGTTGCTTTTAGCGGGGAAGTTATATTGCGGTATCGGTTCCTATCATGGATGGATACCTTTGGGAAAGCCACATCAAATAACTTTAGCCGAGGGCAACCTTATAAAAGAAATAGATAATAAACCGGCTGTCAGCCTCTATGAAGAATATCTCGGTAGTGACAGGCAGGGTTTAATCAAAAATCTAGGGCATATATCTATGCTTTATCCGTTAGGCCTACCGCAAAAAGAAGGCAGGGAGTATCTGTTACGCAGCCCAGTTTCCATAGAAGAGGACGGGGCTTTGCGAATAATGGGCAGCCTTACTTATCAGAGGCAGGTTAGATTAATGATGGCCAATCAGGAGTCCTGTTTGGAGGCGGCAAGACAAGCAGTAGAGAATGCCAATCTTAATTTTGCCGGTATTGCTAATTCTAAAATTAAAAAATTCGCCTTGATCTTTAGTTCACTTGCCAGAGGAAAGGTGTTACGTAGAAACTACTCTACGGAACTGGAAGTCATTAAGTCCGGGCTTGGGGAGGATATCCCGGTTATCGGAGTATGCAATTACAGCGGGTTTGCTCCCCAGGGCGAAATTAATTACCAAAGGGAGTTATTTATTAATAATCATAATGTTTCGATATTAAGCCTGGGCGGGTAAATGGTCATAATAAATTATATTTTGTCTACTTTAGGCGTTATTGCAATTATAATTTTAGCAAGCCTGCTTTTTTTCAAGAACGAGAAGGAAACTAAATTAAAGTCTGAAAGCGAGAAACTCAAGAAGACGATTAAAGATATGGATGGCCAGGCCAAGCTTATTTTGCGTACGGACCTAGAGTTGAATAAGGCCCAGGAGGAGCTGGATAAGAAGATGGCCAGCATCTATGCCTTACAGGAAATATCGCGGGCGATGTCTAATACCCTGGAAGAAGACAAAATATTTAAAAGCATGGATATCACTCATCTTAAAGATCTGGGGTTTGAAAAATGTCTTATTTTTCTCTGGGGAGAAAAAGAGCAGAGATTTAATTTATATTTGAATATTGGATATACGCAAACAGAAGAAGCCGAGATAGCAGACCGCATAAATTCGAAAAAAGAAAATTTTACGAAGTTAATTCTTAAAGAGCAGCCGTTTACCTTAAGTTCAATGCCCGCAGATTTAATGTCGAAGGATTGGATAAATAAAATATTTAATGTAAGCTATTTTATTATCTCTCCTCTTTTGCCTCAAGAGGGAAGTAAGGGATTTTTATTTGTGGGCACGCAAAGGCCAAGCGCTTTAATTACCGATGGCGACGAAGATTCCATATTTATATTAGCTAATCAAATAGGCCAATCTTTAGGGAACGCCCGCCTTTTTGAAAAGAGCTGGAAGGCGCAGCAACAGCTGGAGAAGAAAGTTGAAGAGCGTACCAGGCAGTTGAGCATTGCCTTGGAAGAGGTGCAGCAGATCAGTAAACGTAAAAATGATTTTATCTCTAGTGTTTCGCATGAGTTACGCACGCCATTGACTTCTATAAAAGGGTACGCGGCACTTTTAATCAGCGGACAGCTGGGAGAGGTGCCAGAGGCTGTGCGTCAGAGATTGGAGAAGATAAATCTACGCAGCGATGAACTGGTGCAGTTTATCAATGACCTTCTGGATATCGCGCGCATTGAATCCGGAAGGGTAGCCATGAAGAAAGAGCCGCACGACCTGCATAAAATAATCGAGGAGATTCGGGATACATTATTAGTAATATTGCAGGATAAGCAGATCGATTTTAATGTTTTGGCCTCTGAGGGGCCGATTATAGTCTCGATAGATTACGGTCAGATTAAGCGCGTCTTTATAAACTTGGTGAATAATGCTATAAAATATACTCCTAACCAGGGCAAGATTACAGTTGAGGCAGAGCGCAAGGAAGAGGATAAGCTTGTTAAAATCTCCATTATTGATACTGGATGCGGCATCCCAGAGGCGGCGCAGAAAGGGTTATTCCAGGAATTTTACCGGGTGGATAGCACTATTAATCAGGAAGTGAAAGGTACAGGCTTGGGCCTGGCTCTAGTAAAAAATATTATCGAGGCCCACGAGGGTATGATTTGGGTAAAAAGTAAGCCTGGAGCAGGTTCTACTTTTAGCTTTAGCTTACCCTTGGGTGTTTAAGAGGAGCAGATATGGCTACAAGAGTTTTAATTATTGATGATGACCCCGATATCCGCGATGTAATTAATATTACTTTAAGCAAAGACGGCTATGAGTGTTTTGAGGCCTCTAATGGCGAAGAGGGTCTCAGTGCTATTCAAAGCAAATCTCCGAACCTGGTTTTGGTAGATTATCAGATGCCTAAGATGAACGGCCCGGAGGTTTGTCGTCAAGTAAAGAAGGATATACTTTTAAGGCATCTTCCTATTATTATGGTGACTGGCAAGGGAGAGATGACGGATAAGATTGAGGGAATTGATTCCGGAGCCGATGACTATATTGTTAAGCCTTTCGAGCCCAAGGAACTATTGGCGCGCATCAGGATGGTTTTACGACGGACAAAAATCGACCAGGAATCTAACCCGCTAACCCGTCTGCCCGGCAATATACCTATTGTCAGCGAGTTGACTAGGCGTATAGAAAATAATACTCCCTTGGCAGTGTGTTACGCGGATTTGAATAATTTCAAATCTTACAATGATACTTATGGTTTTGAAAACGGAGACAATGTTATCCGGGAGACGGCGCGGGTATTAATCCGCGCTACTCAGGATGCAGGATGCCTTGATGTTTTTATCGGCCATATAGGCGGGGATGACTTTGTGATTATTACCGTTCCCTCCATGGCGGATAAGATATGTGAGAAGATTATCGAATACTTTGACGCTATAGCGCCTGCCTTTTACAACCAAACAGACCGGGCTCAGGGTTATATTGTGGCCAAGGACCGTCAGGATGTCGAACGCCACATACCTATTATGGGTATATCTATCGGCGTAGTCGCCAATGAACACCGTAAAATAGAAAGTCCCGTTCAGGTAGGAGAGATTGGCGCAGAATTGAAGCACTACGCCAAGAAATCCAATAAGAGCAATTACGTTAAGGACCAGCGTAAAGATTTTTAGCGCTAGCCCCTTAAACTCAGGTATAATAGTGGTTTAATAATAGGATCTCGGCTATAAACGGCCTGTTATCTGGAAACCAAAGGGTTCATTTTTTGCTTTTCTGTGGTAAATTAAAATGGATAATCTTTATACTTTTATAAAAATTATAATCAACAAATAAAAGGAGCGTTTATGTTTATTCTTGCCAATTTCTTAGCAGCCTTAGCCAATGTCTTGAGTATCGGATTTACTATTTTTTATTGGCTTATACTCATACGGGCCTTGATCAGTTGGGTTAACCCGGATCCATTTAACCCAATAGTGCAGTTTTTAATTAAGAGCACTGACCCTGTCCTGGAGCCGATACGCAGAGTTCTTCCCCGCAATTTAAGGCAAGGGATTGATATCTCACCAGCCATCGCGGTTATTGCTATTATCTTTCTGCAGTCATTTTTAGTGCGCAGCATTTTAGACCTCGCTACCAGGATAAAACTAAGCAGTTGATATTCATGCCGGTTAATTTATTTAAAAGTAATAAAAAGAGATTGCTTCTGGCCTTCTTGTTGCTGATTGGCTTGGCCGCTACTTCTTATATATCAATCAGGTTCTATTTATACGCTAAGTCTTTAGCAATCAATAGATTAGAGGTTAGGAAGAAAAAGCAAGCCTGGGAAGAATTGGAAAAAAATATCCGTTCTTTGCTGGTAAATTTTAGAGGCGACTGCGGCATTGTAATCAGGGATCTTAAATACGGCTGGGAGTTTAGCTTTAATGCAGACAAGCTCATTCCTTCGGCAAGTTTAGCCAAGATTCCAGTTATGGCAGCCTGTTTTTACGCGCAGGAAGAAGGTGCGATTGATCTTAACCAGCTTCTTAGCTTAAAAAGAAAAGTCAGGGTTTTAGGGTCAGGGAGATTAAAAAATATGCCCTATGGCACGAACTTTCGGGCCGGGGATTTAATTGAACTTATGATTGCCGAGAGCGATAATACTGCCGCTAACATGCTTATTGAGTTGCTGGGG
>JAHKBC010000193.1 GCA_018825725.1 Candidatus Omnitrophota bacterium | reverse complement strand
GTGATGCCTTGAGGGCCGGGATAGGCGTAGAAGAAATATATTCTTTAACTAAAATAGACCGCTGGTTTTTGCATAACCTAAAAGAGATTGTGGATTTAGAAAAAGAAATCGCCGATTGCCGTGGTGAATTTTCTGTTCAGTTGATGCGTAAGTCTAAAGAATTTGGCTTCAGTGACCGGCAATTAGCCAAACTTACCCGAAAAGACGAAGAAGAGATTTACGCCATACGCAAATCTTTTAACCTTAAGCCCGATTTCAAACTTGTAGATACCTGCGCTGCGGAATTTCAGGCATATACCCCCTATTTTTATTCTACTTACGACGCATAGTTTGAATATATAACTTGACAACCCGGTTAAATAAGCTATAACTATTATCAGGCAGTAAATAAAGGATTAGAAATCTTAGGGCCGGAAGGCAGACGATAACTAGCCTTCCGGTTTTTTTGTTTTTACCTTTATTTGGCAAAATCTCAAACAAAGGAGGCAGATGCTAAAGAATAGCACTACAAGATTATATAACGCAAGCAGTTTTATTTCACCAAAGTCCGGTTTATTGAATGGCCGGATTTAATAATCTAACAAGGAGATTAAGCTCATGCATAAAGGAAAGATAAAGAAGGTAGTCAGAGACAGAGGTTTTGGTTTTATCAGCGACAGTGACGGCAGAGAATTGTTTTTCCACCAGTCCAGTCTGCTGGAGACAGGTTTTGATGGTTTGAAAGAAGGCCAGGAAGTAGAGTTTGAAGTTGAAACATCCCCCAAAGGCCCGCGGGCAGTAAATATCCGCCTGATTTCTAATTAATTTCAAGACATGAAGGTAGTTCTGATTGAGCCCACGTCTTCGGTGGCCAATATTTATAGTAGATTACAGATGCCCCTTTTGGGCCCTTTGTATTTGGGGACTATACTGCGTAATCAGGGGCATGAGGTTGAAATTTACAATGAGGATATAATATAGCCGCTAAGTTTCCCAAAGAGAAAGTCATTATCCAAGGAGTGCATGCCAGCCATTTGCTTGAAGAGGCGCTTAAGTACGCGCGGCAGGTAGTTGTTGGGGAGCCGGAACAGAAGTTTTTGATGAATTTAAGGCGCAAAAGAGGATCTTTAGTTATGATTGGATTCTCTATGACGGCCAGCATGTCGTTTTTTAGCCCCAAATTATTGTCAGCCAAACAGCTGCAGCATAACGATAAGACGCGCTGGTTGGCCCACCAAATATAATCCCCGGTTTAGAAGGCAATAAAAATATTTCAAAAATACATATTTTATTGTAGAATATAACTATGAAAAGAAGCGGTTTTGATAATAATAAGTATCTTCAGGAGCAGACGACCTACATACTGGATCGGGTAGGGAAGTTTGACAACAAGCTCTACCTGGAATTCGGAGGAAAGCTATGTTTTGATTATCATGCCGCGCGTGTATTGCCGGGTTATGACCCTAATGTTAAAATCAGGCTTCTTCAGCAATTAAAAGACAAACTAGATATAGTGCTCTGCATTTATGCCGCAGACATTGAGAGGGGGAGGGTGCGCGGAGATTTCGGGATAACCTATGATGCCGCGACTTTCAAGCTTATAGATGATTTGAGAAAATGGAGTCTGGATATTTCGTCAGTAGTGATTACGCGGTTTAATAAACAGCACACTGCAGAGGTATTTAAAAATAAACTGGAACGCAGGGGTGTTAAGGTTTATCTGCACTATCCTATAGAAGGTTATCCTACAAATGTAGATTATGTAGTCAGCCCCCAGGGTTTCGGTAAAAATGATTATATTGAGACTAAGCATTCGATTGTGGTTATAACCGGCCCTGGACCAAACAGCGGCAAATTGGCAACGTGTCTATCGCAATTATACCAGGAACATGAGAAGGGCATAAATGCCGGGTATGCTAAGTTTGAAACCTTCCCTATTTGGAATCTCCCTCTTAGACATCCGGTAAATATAGCTTATGAAGCTGCCACTGCTGATATACTGGATTTTAACCTAGTTGACCCGTTTCATCTTGAAAAGTACAAAGAGATGGCTATAAATTACAATCGGGATGTGGAGAGTTTTCCGATATTAAAATTAATCCTTAATAAGATATTCCAGAAAAAAATAAATCTGCCGGTTTATAATTCTCCTACGGATATGGGCGTGAATCGTGCGGGATTCGGGATTGTGGACGACTTGGCAGTCCAGGAGGCAGCGCGCCAGGAGATTATTCGCAGGTACTTTCGCTATAATACCGAATATGCCTTAGGCATAGAAAAGAAAGTGACGGTAGACAAGATAGTTCTTTTAATGGAAGAGTTGGGCATTAAGCTAATTGACCGGGTTGTAGTAGAAGTAGCTCGTAAAACAGCTGAAGAGGCAGAAGCAGAAGGCAAGGGGAATGAGGGCATTTGCTGCGGCGCGGCAATACAGTTAAACGACGGCCGGATTGTAACCGGAAAGAATTCCATGCTTATGCACGCTGCCTCGAGTTTAGTCCTGAATGCGATTAAAATTTTAGCTAAGATTCCAGACGAGATACTGCTTTTATCTCCCCATATCATCAATCAGATAGCAAAACTCAAAGAGGGTATCTTAAGCGCGGATTCCGAAAGCCTGGATTTAGAGGAGACGCTTATTGCCCTTTCGATAAGCGCAGCCACTAACCATACGGCAGAATTGGCGATGAATAAGCTTGTGGAGTTAAGGGGCTGCGAGGTGCATATGACTCATATTCCAACTCCAGGAGATGAGGTGGGCTTGAAGCGTTTGGGAGTGAATTTAACTACTGACGGAAAATTTTCTTCCCGCAACCTCTTTGTAACTTAAATGGCCTACCCGCAGAACAAGAGGTTAATTAAATTTATTATTTTTTTATTATTTTTGTTGTTGGTATGGCGCTTGGGTACATATTTGCATCTAAGCACCGGGGGCCTGATGTATTTTTTCTCCGAGATACCATTATTTTTCCAGGGTTTCTTTTTTGTCCTCTTCTATTGTTTTACTTCATTCTTTCTCTGGCTGGCTAAAGACTTGATGAAGATAGCCGGGGTTTTTATCTTTGGCCCTTGGTGGAGCAGTTTTTATATATTTATTGCAGAGATAATAAATGCCTGTGTCCTCTTTTATTTTGCCCGCTATTTAGGAAGGGGCTTCGTTGAGCAAAAGGCTAAGGGTAGATTCAAGGGATTGGATGAAAGAATAGCAAAATCAAATTTCTTTTGGTTATTATTGTTGCGCGCAGCGCCTTTGGTGCCTTTTAGATTTTTAGACCTTGCTGCAGGATTAACGGGGATACATTTTCGTAAATATTTGTTTGCAGTTATCTCGGGTTCTCCTTTAAGGATTTTGTGGGTGCAGATTGTGCTCTATGGAGTGGGGGAAGGGGTATTTAATTATAGATTATTGTCTGAATATTTTATCCGCCATCCGTCAATATTTTTGTGGAGTTTCTTGTATATTCTGTTAATAATACCTGTAGTGTTGAAGTTCGGGTTTAAGGAATAATACTATGGTTGTGAGAATAAAATTTTTAGGAGGAGTAAAGACAGTTACCGGTACCAGCCACCTTGTTTCTACCGATAAGTCGAATGTATTATTTGACGCTGGGCTTTTTCAGGGCCGGCGCGATGAATTCTATCGGCAAAATACCGCGCTTAATTTTAACCCCAGAAAACTTAACGCCATGATTCTTTCCCATGCCCATATTGATCACTGCGGGAATATACCGGTATTACTCAAGGGCGGTATGCGTTGTAAAATCTATACTACTTCAGCGACAAAAGACTTAGCCAAGCTTATGCTGGAGGATTCCGGGAAAATACATGAAGAAGATGTAAAATACGTGAATAAGATAAATCGCAGGCTTGGGTTCCCTCCCAGAAAACCGCTTTATACCCGCAAGGAGGCTGGGTTGGCTGGGAAAAGATTTTATTCTCTTACCTATGGGGAGAAGTTTTGCGTGGCCAACAATGTTTTTGTAACGCTTATGGACGCCGGACATATCCTGGGTTCAGCAGTGGTGGTTATGGATATTAGGGAAGGCGAAGAGAACCTGCGTATCGGATTTGCAGTGGATTTGGGAAGAAAGGACCTTGCTTTATTGAACAATCCGGTTATTCCCGAAGGCCTGGACTATCTTGTAATAGAGAGTACTTACGGAGGGAGATTCCATATTCCGGTAGATGAGGGTAAGGCTAAATTAAAAGATGCGATTATCCGCACGGTTAATCGTAACGGTAAGGTGCTTATTCCGGCGTTTACTTTAGAGAGAACCCAGGAGGTTCTTTATTTTTTGAGCGAATTGTTCCGGGAGAAGGCTATTCCTTTTGTCCCGGTTTATCTGGATAGTCCGCTGGCTACGAATATCACGGATGTTTTTAAATATAATCTTTCTTATTTTAATCCTCGGATACAGCAAGAGATTAAGAATGGCCAAAGTCCATTTGAGCTGTTGAATTTAACCTATATACGGGACCAGAAAGAATCCAAAGCCCTAAATCACGACAAGCGCCCGATGATTATTATTGCCGGATGCGGCATGTGTGAATCCGGCAGAATAGTGCATCACTTGCAGAATAATATCTCGGATTCGCGCAATACGATTTTGGTGGTTGGTTATATGGCTGAGAATACTTTAGGTAAGAAGATAGTTAATAGGGTACCTTTTGTGCGCATATTTGGAGTGGAGTATCAGTTAAACGCCGAGGTAGTCATTATCAACGCGTTCTCCGGGCATGCCGATAAGGACGAGCTTGTGGATTTTGTTAAGAAGGTTAATCCACGCAGGCGAACTTTTCTGGTACATGGAGATATAGTGCAGATTCAGGCCCTTTATGATACTTTGATCCAGGAAGGATTTAATGTTTACATTCCTTCCAAAGAGGAAGAACTCTTGCTTAATTAAAGGATGTGTGTTAATATCATTGACTAAAATATTTTTTTACAACCAACTCCGATAGTCAAGTATTGAATTATCGCTATCGGAGTAAATTTGGATACAAGAAAACTAGGCAAATTTAGGAGGGTAGTAATATGGCAGGTGGAAAATCTACACCAAAGAAAGATACTGCGCTTAAAATTACCGGCGGTCAGTTAGTCAGGAAGGGCCAGATTTTAGCCCGCGGCCTGGAATTCTTTAAGGCCGGAAGAAACGTGACTGGAAGAGCTACTTTATATGCAGTCTGTGACGGCAAGGTGGCTTTTATCCGCAAGAAGACAACCAGAGGCCGGCCCAGGACATTTATTAACGTATTGCCCGCATAAATTTTATGCCCGATATTCCTCAAAAGGATATCGCCCGCAGATCCAAGGATTACTCCATTCAGGGGTATATTCTAAGTTTAGCCGAATTAGTTTATTTGTTGGTTTTTTTACTTTTGTTCCAAGGCCTGGGTTTTTCGGCTAGACTAGCGAAGTTCTCAACTTCCATTACTTTCCATAACAGCCTGTCTCTTTTAATATATCTTTTCTGGTTAACCATTATTTATTATCTTGTTGGTTTTCCGCTTTTTCTTTATCATTCTTTTATCCGCGAACGCAGGTTTGGCTTATCCGGGCAGAAGCTTTCTGCCTGGCTAAAAGATCAGCTCAAGTCCCTCTTTATCATGTATTTAGTAGCGGGTATTTCTCTGGAAGTATTTTATTATTTCCTGCGCTTGACTCCTGTTTACTGGTGGCTGATTGTTTCATTTTTCTGGATACTGCTTAATTTATTGATGGCCAGGATAGCTCCGCAGGTGATTATTCCTTTATTTTTCAAATGTTCTAAGCTTGAACATGGGGTTTTGAGAGAAAGGATTGTCAAACTTGCCGCAAAGATGGGTGTAAAAATAGTAGATGTTTTTGAAATAGACTTCAGCAAAAAAACATACAAAGCCAATGCTGCGTTTGTCGGCTTGGGCAGCAGCCAAAAAGTTTTATTGGCGGACACCCTGAAAGAAAAATTTTCTGACTACGAGGTTGAGGTTATCGTGGCTCATGAATTTGCTCATTATCTACGGGGGCATTTATTAAAGTTGATAGTTATAAATTCTTGCACGGCTATTGTCTGTTTTTATTTAATTTACCGCACATCATTTTGGTTTTTTAGTTTTTATAATCTGACCATCTTTTAGGAATGCTATCCTATGGGCGTGCTGTGCTATGTGAGCATCATGAGTTACCATAATTATAGTTTTACCCT
>JAHKBC010000192.1 GCA_018825725.1 Candidatus Omnitrophota bacterium | reverse complement strand
TAAAAGTATTAATTATTGATGATGAGGATGATGTTCGGGAGCGAATAAGAAATATCCTGCAGCGCAGGGGCCATACGGTTTTTACTGCCGGTGATGGACAGGAGGGTTTAGATATACTCAAGAAGGAAGAGGTGGATATCGTTTACTGCGATATTGTCATGCCCAATATGGATGGCATTGAGTTTATGAAAAGGGTAAAGGAATTTAACCTTAAGACGGAATTTATTATGGTTACCGGTTGTTCGACAGTGGATCGCTGTGTTGAATCAATAGAACAGAATGCCTGTGGTTACCTTATTAAGCCTTTGAATGTCGAGGATATCCTCAAAAATCTATCTGAAGCTGAGAGACGTATTGAACAAAAGAGGGAAATGTTAAAGAGGGCGCTTTCAGCCAAAGAGCAGCCGCAACAGTAACCCTTTTTTAAGAAAAGTCTTTTTGATCACCGCAAATACCCTTTTAGTTCTAAAAAAGCGGCCTGTTATTTACTTATGTAGAGGTATTGAGCTCGTAAGGGTGAGCTTATTAATAAGTGAGGTAAAGCTTGGCTATCCTGGGCAGTAAATTAAAGATACTGGTAGTAGATGATGAACAGGATGTCCGCGAAAGGATAAAAAGCATACTGGAACGCCGGGGCTATCAGGTTTTTACTGCCGGTGATGGACAGGAGGGGTTAGATAAGGTTAAGTCGGATGATATCGATATTGTTTATTGCGATATCGTTATGCCCAATATGGACGGATTTGAATTCTTAAAAAAGTTCCGGGAATTCAATATTAAGGCCGAGGTAATTATGGTAACTGGCTATTCTACTGTGGATAAATGTGTTGAAGCTATTGAAAATAATGCCTGCGGATACCTGATTAAACCGCTTAAGGCAGAAGATATCTTAAAGAATCTTGCGCAGGCTCAAAGACGTATCTGCGAAAAAAGAGAGATGATCAAGAGGGTTTTTCCAGATAAAGGTTAGAGGCTTTTTACAATTCCGCATTTTGAACACTCCATAAACGCCAAGCCCTGTCCGGAGGACAGGATAATCTTAAGCCAAATAGCCAGAGGCTGTCTTAAGATTAAGGCTGGATAAATTTTAGGGAATAACTCCGCACATTGTGCGGAGTAAAATAATCCATAAACGCCAGAGGCATGGTTTATTTTATGAAAATTGCTATATTAATTTTGGTAATTATAACTATTATAGGCTTGATTGTCGGAATAAATATTAAAGCGGGAGTGAGAACTCCGGTAGCCAACAAAATTATCAATGAAACAATAGCTAAATTAAAGGATGCGAATTATCAGGAGTTAGTCGGGTTTATTGGAAACGGCTATAGTAAGCAAGAGATAAAAAAGGGGCTAGTTACTTATTATTTGGGTTATATTGTTTATATTCCTGGTTCAGTAGATATGACAGGAGGTTTCAAGAAGATAAAACCCGGGCCTAAACCGGCAAAAAATACACCTGTGCCTAAGATTGAAATTGCTGGATATGTGGATTGTGTGACTATCTTGCCCTGGATTGATTTGAGGATGGGCCCATATTTTGTTTTTGAAAGAGAAGATTGATAATTTCAAGTAGGAGTCAGGAGAATTAGATGCTGGTTATTATTGCTGTTTTAGTTATAACTGGTTTAGGCCTGGTGGTATACGCCTTGTCTATGTTCGGGGTTAAAGATAAGTTGCCCCGTCTTGGACCTGTGATTAATGAAACAGTTAAATTACCTGATGCCAGTGTGCCACTCAGATTTGAATTGGAGAAGATAACCGCAGATTATGAAGCTGCAAAGCGCAAGTTAAATGAAGCCAAGGAGCGGGAAGATATTTTAAAGGAACAGCTTGCTAAGCGGGATGAGTGGATTAAAAATAATGAAGGGATACTAAAGAGTTCAGGCTTGGATAAGAAGGGGTTAGAACAGAAGTTAATCCTTAAAGAGAAAGAGTTGGAGGAGGAGTTTTCTAAAAATGTTAATTCCAATAAAGAGTTCCGAGAGTCCAAAGAGGCCTGCCAGAAATTAGAAGAGGAGAATAGGAAGAAGGCAGATGAGATTGAAAGCCTGAAGCACCAGCTTGAAGGCCATGCCAAGGCCCTGCAGCAAAAAAATACAGACCTTCAGGCGCTCAAAGGTGAGATAGTTGAGATAAACAGGAAGCAGGAGAAGAGCGATTGGGTAGCCAAAGACGCGCATGTACAACTTAAAAAAGAATTCAATCAGTTAAATGAGGAGTATACTATTCTAGAGAAGGATCTGGAGTCTAAGGAAGATAAATTAAGGTCATTATTAGAGGAATTAGCAAAAACAAAGAATAAAACTAAGGAAGCTGGTAGTGCCAAGGATTTAACTGTAAAAGATGATCTGGTGCTTGCGCAAGAGGTAGAAAAACCGCTTGAGCAGCTAAAAATAGAACAAGCACCTGTTGAGCAATCGCCCGCAGAGCCGCTATCTGCAGATTTGGTTTCCGTAGCAGAGCCAGTTTCCGCACCAGTAATTGAAGATAAGGAAATAATACCTGAGGTTGTTAGCCAGCCGCAAATAAAAGATGAGCAAGGCGAGAAGGATAAATTATCTTCTGAAACTAAAACTACAAAAAACACGCCCAAAGAAAAAAAGCACCCGGTTACTAAAAAAGAAGCCATTCCCGTTGCTCGCATTGAGTTGGGAAAGGTCAGGAATATCGGGATTATTGCACATATTGATGCCGGAAAGACTACTACAACTGAAAGAATATTATTTTATACAGGGCGTTCCTATAAAATAGGAGAGGTACATGACGGTAAGGCGCAAATGGATTGGATGAAACAGGAACAGGAACGTGGGATTACCATTACTTCTGCTGCGACGACATGCTATTGGCGAGACTATCGTATTAATATTATCGATACTCCGGGACACGTAGATTTTACCGTTGAAGTCGAGCGATCCTTAAGGGTACTTGATGGGGTTATTGCTGTATTTTGCGCCGTAGGAGGGGTTGAGCCGCAATCTGAAACCGTCTGGCGTCAGTCGGATAAATATCATGTGCCTAAAGTCGCCTTTATTAATAAAATGGACCGCGCCGGCGCGGATTTTTACGGCGTGCTTAAGGCGATGGAAGAAAGATTAAGCGCTAATTGTATACCGCTAGAAATTCCCTTAGGCGCAGAGAGTCAATTCCGCGGCATCATTGATCTTGTAGAGATGAAAGCTTGTATTTACCAGGAAGAATCCCAGGGCAAGGAATTTATTATCGAGGATATTCCGCAGGATTTACTGGAGAAAGCTCAAGAATACCGCCATATCATGATTGAGAAGGCGGCTGTCTTTGATGACAATTTGACTAAAAAATTCCTGGAATCGGAAGAATCAATAACCAAAGAGGATCTTATTCCGGCAATACGTAAAGGGACCGTTTCCAATAAGGCAGTCCCGGTTGTCTGCGGGTCTTCTTTTAAGAACAAGGGAGTGCAGAAGCTTTTAGACGCTGTTATTGATTATCTACCTTCTCCTTTAGAGATAACCGCTGTGCGCGGATATGATCCTCAGGATTCGGAAAAAGTTATTTTGCGCCGTCCGGAATCATCAGAACCTTTGGTTGCTTTAGCTTTTAAGATTCAGGCTGATCCACATATGGGTAAGTTGGTTTATACCCGGGTATATTCCGGGGTTTTGCGTACCGGTTCTTATGTTTTTAATTCCACTCGGAATAAAAGAGAGCGCATTGGCAGGATTGTGATGATGCATGCTAACCAGAAGGAGAATATTGAAAATGCCTTTGCTGGAGATATCGTGGGATTAATCGGGCTTACCAATACAATAACCGGTGATACTCTCTGTGACCTGGATAACCATATCTTATTGGAGTCAATTAAATTTCCAATACCTGTAGTTTCTTTAAGTATTGCCCCCAAGAGCCGCAAAGAACAGGATAAAATGGCCAAGGGGTTGGCGAAGTTAACCGAAGAGGATCCCACATTCTTGGTGCAGAGTGATGAAGAAACCAAGGAGACTATTCTTATGGGTATGGGGGAATTGCATTTGGAGATAATAGTAGATAGGCTTAAAGAAGAGTTTGGAGTAGAGGCGGTTATCGGACAGCCTAAGGTTGCTTTTCGCGAGACGATTCTCAAATCTAGTTCTGCCGAGAGCAAGTATGTGCGTCAGACTGGAGGGCGCGGCCAGTACGGGCATGTTGTACTGGAAATATCCTCTAATCCCGGCAAAGGTTTTGAATTTATAAATAGCATTAAAGGCGGAGCCATACCGCAATCATTTATACCCTCGGTAGAAAAAGGTATAGTGGAAGCCATGCAAAAAGGGGCATATGCCGGTTATCCAATTGTGGATGTAAGCGTAAGCCTGGTAGATGGTTCTTTTCATGATGTTGATTCTTCGGAACTTGCATTTAAGATTGCTGCTAGCATGGGTTTTAAGGAAGCTTTTCTGAAAGCCGAGCCGGTATTGCTTGAGCCTTACATGGCCTTAGAGGTGACTACCCCGGAGGAATCATTAAACAGTATTGTCGGTTATATATGTTCACGCCGGGGTAAAATCTTAAATATGGAGACTAAGTCAGGGCAGAAGGTTATTTCTGCCGAGGTTCCGCTTTCAGAGATGTTTGGCTATACTACTAATGTTCGCTCCTTAAGCAGCGGCAGGGCAAGCGCTTCCATGGAATTTAAAAAGTATTCTCAGGTTCCTAAGGAATTAGCAGAAAAGATCGCCACAGAAAGAAAAGAGAAACAATAATAAAACTTGATTGAGGTGATATATGTTTGGGAAGATTTTTGTAGCTACTTTTAGCGCGATATTCCTGGCTGAGCTTGCAGATAAGACTCAAATTGTAGGAATGGGCCTTTCTAGCAGGTCTGGCCATCCCTGGACTGTATGGCTAGGGTCAGTTGCTGCCTATATGCTGGTTACATTAATTACTGTTTTTTTGGGTTCTATGTTAGGTAGATATATTAAACCCGATCTGATTAAATACATAGGTGGGACAGTTTTTGTTATTATTGGTATATTGATGTTTTTTAATAGAATCTAAAGAAAGGAAAAAGTATGAAACAGCAGATCATTTTTCTTTTGTTTATTTTTTGTTCAACTTTAGCCTATGCAGGTATGCAGCCTACGGCCCAAGTTGATAATAATGCCGGCACCCAGGCCTTGCCAAACTACTCTGGGCCTAAAGCCAGGATAGCCATTGCTGATTTTGATGTTAAGGCAGCCAAGGCTGATAACCAGATCGGCAGCGGCCTGCGCGAGATGCTGGTAACGGCATTGGTTAACAGTAACCGTTTCAGCGTGGTGGAACGCCAGGTACTTAACGCAGTAATGCAGGAGCAGCAACTGGCTGCTTCAGGCGCAGCCCAGCCTGGAAGCGGGCCGCAGCGGGGCAATATCAAAACTGCAGACCTTATGGTTAGCGCGGCAGTTACCGAGTTTGAACCGCAGGCATCGGGTGGAGCTGCAGGTATTGGTGGTGGAAGTAAAATCGGCAAAGGATTATTGGGTATTGGCCTGGGAGGCTCGTTAAATAAGGCGCATATGGCGTTGGATATTCGTATAATCGATACATCCTCTTCGGAGATTCTTGCTTCTACGCGCGTTCAAGGTCAGGCCAGTGATATTGCCGGAGGGATCGGTATTGGATTCTTAAGTAAGTGGTCATTGGGTGTTGGTTTATCGGGTTATGCAAATACTCCAATGGAGAAGGCGATCCGGGTTTGTATTATAGAAGCAATACGCTATATTGCCCAGGCTGTACCACAAGGTTACTATAAATATTAATATTAGGGACAGCGACTATTTTTCTATAGTTATATTGGAAAAAATAGTCGCTGTCCCTAATAACAAGATTAGAGGTTTGATTGACTGTGTGAGTTTGACAAGCAGTAGAATATATGTTAGAATTATAACCTAATACGCTGCGGCTAGGGAAATAGCGCAATTTAACCTTAGAAATAAAAGGTGCGGCAATTTTCAGGGGAAAGTTGCCCTTTTATTTTAAATATATATCTAATTAAAATGAGAGAAAAGAAATATACGAATAAACATACCAGGTTTGTGGAGCTCTCCGCTTTAAATGCCTTTTCCTGCGCGGTATTAGTCCTACATGAACGTAATATTACCTATGCCAACAGCGGCGTAGAGAAT
>JAHKBC010000021.1 GCA_018825725.1 Candidatus Omnitrophota bacterium | reverse complement strand
CTCATTAGCTAACATCTGCGCTATATTTAACGCCTGGGAATCTTCAATTACCGGCGTATTGGGTTTGTAGGATAAACCTAAGACACCAATATTAATTTTGTCCTTATTTTTATTAGAAACCGCCGCCAGAGAATTTAGTTTATGCAATATTCTTTCCACCTGGTCCTGATTAACCTCATCTACCATCTCCGCAAGTTTAGCCTTACTCTCCAAAATGCGGGCAAAACCGGCAAAAGCCACATTATCCCTGGGAAAACATGGGCCCCCATATCCTAAGCCGGGCTTGATGTACTTACTTCCGATACGGCTGTCAAAACCTAGCGCCTGACACACAGTAAAAGCATCAGCGCCCTCTACCTTCTCGCAGAGCGTGGCTACAGAATTGGCAAAAGTTATCTTGGTCGTAATATAACAATTTAAGGAAATCTTGGTTATCTCGGCATTAACCGGGCTCATCCTGGCAAAACGAGGGTTACTCTCGCAGGTCAAAGTATATATTTCCTGCAGGATGTCGCCGTCTTTTTTGTTCATTTCTCCGATAAGCAGAAAATCAGGATTAAGAAAATCGTGGATTACGCTTCCCAACGCAATAAACTCCGGGTTATAGCAAAGCCCAAAATCCCTGCCGCACTTCTTGCCGGAGACTCTCTCCAATAAAAATCTTGCTACTTTCTCCGTAGTCTGAGGCATAACCGTAGAAGTGATCACAACCACATGATAACTCTTGATTCTTCTTAAAGATTCCCCTATCCTATGCAAGGCTTTCTCCAGGAATTCATTGGAAAAACTTCCGTCAGCCAGGCTGGGCGTAGCTACGACAATAAAAGAAACATCGCTATTTAATATCGCCTCATCATAATCATTAGTAGCCCTGATATTATTCTTGTACTTTTTTAGTAGATTTGCCAGGCCGGTTTCCGGTATGGGAGTTACACCTTTATTTATTTTCTCTATCTTTTCGATATCAACATCCACTCCGATTACCTTAAACCCTTTAGAGGCAAAACAGGTTGCTGTGCATAAACCCAGCTTACCCAAACCAATAACACAAATACCTTTAATCTTATTCACTAACATACCTCCTTAGTATCTGCTCTAACCTTAGGGCATAACGCTCCCAAGTGTATTTTTTGGCTATTTCCCAGGCACCCCTACCCATAACTTCTGATTTGGCTATATCAGAGAAAATTATTTTAACATACTTTACCAGCTCTGAAAAATCATTTTTATAAGGAAAAAATCCGTGCACGCTATGGGTAAACAGGTCAGTTACTCCAGACCCCCTTGGTATGATCACGCAGCATCCGCAAGAAGCAGCCTCCAAAGTTTGCATGCCAAAAGCCTCTTCATTAGGATGCAGATGCAGGATTACCTTAGAGCAAAGTTCTTTTATCTTATCCTCATTTAAAGGCCCAAGCAGCTCGACTCTCTCCTGCAGATTTTGTTTCCCCACTTCAAGTAAAAAGTCTTCTTTTAGCGAATTAGGATGCCAGAAACCGCCAATCTTTAACTTAATACCGGGATCAATATTCTTTAATAGTTCCAGGAAAACCGAAGGCTTATTTCCGATATCCCAGCGGTCAAAAGTCAGGATAGCCCTCTCCCTTTGGCTGTAGGGAACAAACACACTGCTCGGAAAACACCCCGGATAAAGGTCTTCTAAATTCTTAAAGGTTATCTTCTTAAATCTTTCGTGGTGCAGGCTTCCGCTGGTAATAAGCGCCCGGGCTCCAATAGTAGAAACCTTATCTAAAATAAAAGCAAAGATATAGAGCAAGGGATAAATAAATCTTAGCCGGGTCTTAGTATATATTTTCTTGAGGGTATAGGTAGACGGATCCCAGACCAAAAGAAGATAGGGAATTTTACGAAGAATTTTTAATCCCCAGCAGGCAAATGCCGAATATTGGCAGTGGGCAACAATAATATCGTATTCTTCTTTTTTAATAAGTATGGGCGCGACAAAAAGGCTTAATATATGGTGCAAGGAAAAAAATGAAAAGCCGGGAAATTTAAAATCTATTCTTTTTAACCAAGCCGGCGCTTCGTTAAAAAGATAACGTATTTTTACATCCTTCAGGTGATAGTCGTAGACATCAGGAAACCTTTGTCTTGAGCCATTA
The DNA here is from genome assembly GCA_018825725.1 of Candidatus Omnitrophota bacterium. Lineage (GTDB taxonomy): Bacteria > Omnitrophota > Gorgyraeia > Gygaellales > Profunditerraquicolaceae > JAHKBC01. The sequence goes on along the minus strand of JAHKBC010000021.1, from coordinate 2,046 downwards.
TCAACAAGCACGACTGCTTCACAAGTATGCCCCATCTTCTTTAAATTGCGTAAAGGCTGCCCAATAAGCTTAGGCGCGCTGCCCGGAGCTAATTCATCTACTAATATGGCTATTTTCATATTATTTATTTACCAAAGATAATCCCTCGGATAAAACGCCATCCGTCTTTTCTGGAAAGAATAATGCGCGCATACGTAAACATCTGCAAAAAACTAACTAGCGGATGATAAAACCAGTACCCATTTTTATCGCGTATGGCAAAATAAGCTGCCTGACATAAAGAAAAAACAGGTATCGCGCTATATATAATCCAGAAGATCATTTTGCGCTTAAAATCCGGCACAAAAATCCAATTCATATTGCGCGAAGAACGCTGTTCTAGAAGATGATGAATAAAGTTTCTTTCCCATTTCTTCACCCAGTCAGATAACCTTCTTAGATGATGATGATAAACATAGAGTCTGGGAATATAAGCCACAAAATTATCTTTTCTCTCCATGAGTATCTGGAAAACATCATTATCAGCAATAAACTCGTCTCGCATCAGGATATCCTTGACTAATCGTGTCCTGTAAATCAATCCATTTGCCCCCCAAATCAGCGGCTTTTGGCTATCCACCGAGAAAAGCGAGCAAGCATAATTATTTATTTTTACAGAAATTGCTCCCTTTAGATAGATGCTCAGATTATCGTTCACAAAGAAAGACAAGGGGTCATTCTGAATAAGCGCGTAGTAGTGATTAATCGCCGCATCATCACCAGAAGCAATCATCCTGCACCAGGTAACACTCAAGTTTATATTCTGCAGGAATAACTTGGCTTGAGTATCCAGCCAATCTTCAGAGGCCAGGCCGTTATCCGCGGCAAAAATAACAAACAACTCCCCGCTTGCTTCTCTAATAGCAATCTTTATCCCGTAATCGGCTAATTTTTTAGGATTATCCAATAATTTAACCCCGGGAAAATTAGCAGCCACCTCCCTGGTCTTGTCTGTTGAGCCTCCGTCAACCACAAGTATTTCGATCTTTTCTTTAGGATATTTCTGGCTGGCGATACTCTCCAGGCAGCGCGCAATCCTTTTCTCTTCATTGTAGGTGGGAATAAAAAATGTTATTTTCGGCAGTTCCATATTAGCTCATCTTCCTGCACCAGGATATTTCCCGTTCAAGGCCTTCTTCAATACTTGTTTCCGGCTTGAACTTTAACAACTGCTTTATCCTGGAAGCGTCAAATATCAAATCATAGAGTTTCTTTTTGCGCGGCAAAAAAGTGATCTTTGACTTGGACCTGCTTAGTTTAACGATTCTTTTGGCTACATCAATAATCTTATAGCTTCTGCCTGAAACAATATTACATATTCCACGGATATCATTCTCAACACTATTTAACAAAGCTCCTGCTGCGTCATCAACATAAAGATAATCCCTTTTATCCTGGCCGTTCCCGTAAATCTTTATCGCCTGGTTACTAAGCGCAGTTTTGATAAAATTCGGTATTGCCCTGGCATACTCTTCTCCCGGGCCATAAATACAGGATAATCTTAATATTGCGTAAGGTATATTCTTAGCCTGGCAAAATAAACTAAGATACTTTTCTGCATAGAGCTTACTGATACCATAGAACGAAACCGGATTTGCCGGATGTTTCTCGTCAATAGGTAGATAACGCGGCAAGCCATAAACCTCGAGAGTGCTCACATAATAGGCTTTCTCGATCCTATCCCCCAAAACATCCAATAGATCCATTGTCCCTTTTAGATTTACCGCAAATATCTTTTTTATGAACATTTCTTCCTGGCTGGGGACATGCGGAACAAATGCCCCCATATGCACAAGGTTTAACGGCGAATTTATCTTTTCTAACTTTTTTAGATCACGCGGGTTACTCAGGTCGCAAGGAATAAAAATAACCCGTCCGGATTTCTTGGCATATACGGGTTCTTTTAGATCAACGATTATAATCCTGTATCCTTTTTTTATTGCATGAGCAATAAAAAAAGGGCCAATGAAACCAGCTGCTCCTGTTACCAGCAAAGTTTTAGTCATT
>JAHKBC010000191.1 GCA_018825725.1 Candidatus Omnitrophota bacterium | reverse complement strand
GCTAAGGTTAAGGTAAGAATATTAAATTAGTTAATCATTAAACTAAACTATATGAAATCTAAAAGACTATTAATTTTAGTTATAATCTTAATTGCTGTAATAGCTTTGGCCGGTGTTTTGTGGTATGGAAATAGACCGGTTAATGATCAGCCTGAACCTAAACCAAACGATAATAAAACTGCAACTACAACGGAAGAAGTGATCGATACTGAAGAAGATATAGATACTTCTGATTGGCAGACGTACCGGAATATAATATATAATTATGAATTAAAATATCCAAAGGAGGGAGATATAGGATATTATCCTGCCTTAAAGGTAGAAGAAGTATCTAGTTTGACAATTTTTGTTGGTAAGACTCCAGAATTAGATGTTAGTTCATATGATCCTTCCAGTATTACTATTGAAGATGGATTGAGAGAAGAGGCGATAAGAATAATGAACTTAGATTTAGAGGATTATGTTAATTATGTTTGGAATTTAAACAAAAATGATATACGTCCAGGTAAAGAAGTTGGAGAGATAATAGAATTCGAAATTAACAAAGAAAAAACATATAAGTTTAAAATCGCAGGAAGTTATAAAGATGAAAGAGGAGGATTTTTAGTTCACGGCCAAGAGTGGTTCGTATTTGTTGAAAGGGGTAAAAATAGATATGAATTAAGAATAAAAGATGATAATATTTCAAAAAAAATATTCGAATCATTTAGATTTACAGATTAAGATTAAGAAAAATAAAAAAGTAGATATTACTGCTATATAAGCAAAGTATTAATAATAAAAATAAACAAAGGAGGATATGCTCTTTTAAAAATGGTGAATAAAATTTATCAGAAAAGAAAATTACTTTAAATCAGAAAAGAAGAAATGGAGGTATGAAATGAAAAAGTATATTATTGTAATTTTGTGTTGGTCATTCTTAATGATTGCTGGCCAGGCCATGGCAAAGGAATTAATGTTGCCGTATGATGGAGGTTCAACTTGGACTGTTTCACAAGGCTGGAATATGCAAGCCCCTACCCATACTGGAAAATGGGCGCATTCTTGGGACTTTGCAGTTCCACAAGGTAAGCCGGTATTGGCGGTAGCAAATGGTACAGTTGTATATGCAAGGTGGGAAGATAGGGGTATTTTAGGCTATTTAGTAATCATCAAATTTGATGACGAAACTTACGGGAAGTGCTGCCATTTGCTGAATACAACTGACCACCCATTGAAAGTGAGTGAAGGAAATTTAGTATCACAAGGACAGATTATCGGCTATTGCGGAAATACCGGTTCAAGCAGTAAAGGCGCTCATATTCATTACAATACGCAAGAAGACGATAAACCCTTTGGGCAATCTATAGAATCTACTTTCCTTGACGCCGAAGAAGCTGATCGTATTCCGAAAAGGTATGGTTATTACACTTCCATGAACATCTATAGTCCCAACAGCTACCGCATCGGCAAATTCGCGGACAGCTGGAAAATCAGGAACTTTCCGCCTAATCCATTTAATACGAATTTTGTTCCCCTATCCCGGCCCTTTGCCATAACCTATTTTCACGTAGGCAAGCCAGACAAGCCAGGAGATCCTAATAAATTAGGAAATCCTATTAATGCTGTTCATCTGTACCCTGAATATTATCCCTGGCATTGCTACAACAATATCAGCGGAGAGTCGGTCTGGGTACAGGATACCGAAAGTACTAATGGGGACGGGAAGGTCTACACTCTGGTGTTAAATCCCTATGTGATAAATCTGCGTTTAGATTATCTAACTGATAGCGGAAGCAAGTATTGGCTGGGAGTGGTGTTTTCTCTGGAAGGGTTAATGAGAAATTACTGGTTTGATCATTACTGCGAGTTAGGTCCTCCGGCCTCTGAATTATTCGAGGAAACCATTAATGGTATTGTCTACAAATCCCAGATGTTTGAAAATGGCGACAATAACTATATCAAGGTGTCGTACAATGACAATACAAAAGTATTTAATAATCTGGAATATGTCTGCGACGACCATGTTAACCAATCTGTCTATGACAACCTGGGTTGTCCTAATGGCGATTGCGGTACCGGCGGCGGCGACCCAAACCCCGAACCCACCCCAAACCCAAACCCCGGCATATCCTGCAATAAAGAAATCGGCTTTACTCCTGAAGGGTTTACCAGGGTGGACCAAGTCTGCTATCGCCAGCCCTTCTATAATAATTACCCTATTCGTGAAACCGCTAT
>JAHKBC010000190.1 GCA_018825725.1 Candidatus Omnitrophota bacterium | reverse complement strand
GGAATTCCTCGCGGGTATAAATATTTGAGATATGCACCTCTACAGCAGGGATACAGGATGCAAGAATAGCGTCTCTTATAGCTACGCTGGTATGGGTATAGGCTGCTGGATTAATCAGAATACCGTGATACTTAGTCCTGCTCTTAGTTATCCGGTCAACAATCTGGCCCTCGCTGTTAGATTGGGTAATATTCAACATAACCTTATTTTTACGGGCTATTTTTTTTAGTGCGCTGTTTATGCTTTCTAAACTAGATTTTCCGTAAATACCAGGCTCTCTCTTACCCAAAAGATTGAGATTAGGGCCATGTATTACAAGTATTTTCTTCATCTTCACCTTAATTTAATTCTTAAATCTATCTTATTCTGCCTCATCAATAAGCATTATAGGTATCCCATCTTTAATAGGATACTTCTTTCCGCACTTCAAGCAAACTATTTTTTCGTCCTTAAGCTCCACATCCCCTTTGCAAGACGGACAAGCCAAAATATCTAAAAGCTCTTTATCGATCATATCTTCACTCCTTTATCTTTGGATACATAAAGCATCCGCAATTCATAAAGAACACTCTCCAACGATTTTACCTCATCATCGCTTAAATTACCTTTGGTTTTGGTTTTAAGCATATCCAGAGTATCGATTAAAAACTTCGCCTGCTTAAAATTCTCCTCTTTCTTATTTGTTGCCGGGTTAGCCATTTGGCCCAATGAAACTAAAACCTGCAATGAAAGAGTAGTAATAAAGAAGGTAAAATTCGGCTCCGGCGGAATAAAATCTTTACCCTCTCCGCTAGACTCTTTCTCTTTAGCTACGTTTTCTTTCCAACTTTCATCAACGTTCTTTATTTCTTCATGCATATCCGTACTCCTTTTTTTAAAAAAATGTTACCCGGATAGAGCTATTTAATTATGATGCCAGCATAACCTACAACGCTCTTGAAATCTCCGCTAACATCTGCGCTAGTCTGGTAACCAATAAGTTCCGCCTTTAGCGCCCCCAGAAGCTTGGCTGCCGTAAGCATGATCATTGCCGGGGCATAGCCGCACATAGAAATTTCCAAATCTGATACTTTCTCAGCTAACCTATCCTCATCAAGATCCAATATCGCAGAGATGGCCTGCTTGTCTTTATATTCAGCTTTATCATGCGCTTCATAATGGGTCATATCAGAGCTGGCTATAATTAAAACCTTATCTTTAAGGTTATTATTACTGATAACACCGGCTATATCAATGCCTATCTGCTTAAGTGATTCCTTATTATTTGAACCGATAATCAACGGAACAATCTCAAAGTCGTTGCGGAAATACTGCAAAATAGGCAGCTCTACCTCCAGGGAATGTTCGTAAAGGTGAGCCGTTTCATCTTCTTTAAGTAATGGACATCCTCCTAATATCTCCCTGGATAGCCCAGAATCAATATTTACTTCTCCTAATGGAGTCTGCCATATCCCCTCTGACATCAGGCTGAACTCTCTGCCGTAACCAGTATGGTTAGGCCCAATAAGAATTACTTTATCTTTAATCCTGACTCGGGAAGCAGTACGAACAGCAATCTTACCGGAATAGATATAGCCGGCATGGGGCATAAGACAACCGATTGCTTCTTCTTTTGGCAGCTCAGGCCCTAAAAACTGCGCGATCATCTTCTTGATATCTGAGGCTTGAGCCGGATAAAATGCGCCGGCCTGAGTAGCCTTTCTTACTTTAGGAGCGCCCATGGAATATTTCCTCTAAAAAAGAACGGCTCAGCTTTATCTCGTCTGCCTTAGCCTGACCATGAATCTCAACAACCCTCAAAGCATCTTCTGGCAGATAACTGGTAATATGCCTAAGATCCAGATTGCCTTTACCGATTGCCTGATGATCTTGACAACCTATTATATCATGCAGGTGCATCCCCAGCATACGCCGGCTATAGGAATTAAGAAAATCAATATGACTGTTAAAACCCAGATTCTCCATTACTTGAGCATGGCCAACATCGTGCCAATAGCATACGCCGGATCCCTTAAATTTCTCCAAAATATACCCTATTTCTTCCCAAGAGGGTATCTCGCGATAATAAAACCTATTCTCTACCCCCAGTTTGATACCACATTTAATGGCATAACTATTTAATTCATCTAAACTGCGTAAAATATTTTCAAAGAACGGTTTTTTTTGTTTTTCCCGGGACTGTATGAAACACTGCTTAATCTTTTTATAGGTTCCAGAGCCTTTATCGCCTAATTGATAAAGAGAGATTAAATCCCTGGTTCGATCAGCTATCTCTACCCTGCCGCAATGTAAGACTACTGCCCGAGCAGCCAGCTTGCGCGCATTATCTATAGTATGCTTAGTCTGCTTTACAGCCAAAACCCTTTCTTCTTCATCCAAAGAAGAAAGCGATAAGCAATCAGGCAAAGCCTCAACCCTATTAAATCCTTCAGGTATGGGGCAGTAATTATGCAGGCTGACAACGCTTATCTTATTATTTCGGACTAACTTCTCTATGTCTTTAACTATGGAAGGAGTGAGATTGAAACTTAATTCTATTGCATTAAAACCTAAATCCTTTAACTCATCAACTATTGCTAGAGCCTGCTTATGCCGGAAAGCATTCCAAGAGGTTGAAATAGCCAGAGGCATTTTACCTTCTCTTTTTCATCTTCTTTTTCTTGCGCTCGCTGGGCTTTTCGTAGTGCTTACGCTCGCGAATCTCTCTTAAGATGCCCTCTTCTTCGAGCTTCCTCTTGAAACGGCGTAACGCTCCCTCAAAAGATTCGCCTCTTTTTATTTCTATTTCTGGCAATTATATCATCCCCTTTCCGGATAAAAATATATCATTCCTTCATAAGTTTTTTATAATACCATTTATTGCCTTTAGTGTCAACGACTTTAATAGGAGACAAACCCTATTTTTCTACTTATCCAAGACAGCTTCCAGAGAATCCAAGTGAACCTTAAGCAACCTCACATTTAGAAACTTGTTGCTAAGGTCATCACTTGATTTCAAATAGACATGTATATAATTATCCGTATACCCCTGCCAAAAATATGGACGTTCCTTGATTCTAGCCTCAAAAAGAACCCTTTTCTTTTTGCCTATAAAATCTTTTAGATAATCCCGGCAGCAAGCTTGGGCTGCCTGGCGAAGCCTTAAAATCCTCTCTTTAACAATGCCGGGCTTGTTTTTCTGAGCAAGCTTGCAGGCTTTTGTCCCGGGCCTGGGGCTATAGGGAAAGATGTGTACTTTTAAAGGTTTGATCTTTTTGACCAATTCTAGAGTATTTAAAAAGTTACCCTCTTCTTCCAGAGGAAACCCCACCAGGATATCAGTAGTAATAGCTACTCCGGGCAAAATTTTCTTTATTCTATTCACCATCACCAGAAAATCTTCAGCCGTATATTTACGATTCATTGCCTTAAGTATATTATTATCTCCGCTTTGCATAGGCATATGCAGATGCCGGCAAAGCTTAGTTGAAACTTGCATTTTTCTTAGGAGCCTCGATGAAACATATTTAAATTCTATTGAGCTTAACCTGATGCGCAAAAGCCCTTCTATCTTCTCCAACTCTTCAATCACGCTTACCAAATCTCTACCTCTACCTTTACCTAAGTCTTTGCCATACGAACCTAAACAGATTCCGGTTAAGACTATCTCTTTAAAACCCTGCCTAACCAGACGCTGAGCCTCCTGGATAATCCTATTCCAGGACTTACTTCTGGAACTACCCCTTACCAGAGGAACCTTGCAATATGAACAAAAGTTATCACAGCCATCCTGGATCTTGAGAAAAGCCCGGGTATGCCCTTTAAAATCACTTATCCCCTCATCTTTTGTACTAGCTCCTTTAACCAATAAAGATGCTATTCTATATTTATCTTTATTCCTTATGATAATAATCCTGCAGTCAATCTGGGATATTTTTCTGGCGTCATGCTCAGTAAGGCAGCCGGTAACGATAATTTTGGCCTGGGGGTTCTGGCGCAGGGAATTTCTTACATAATACAGAGATTCGCTGTCAGCTTTATTGGTAACTGTGCAGGTATTTATCAAGTAGGCATCTGCCGGAGCAAACAACTCTTCTTCCTGGTAACCGGCTTTTTTAAACTGTTCCCGGATTGCCTGGGTTTCATACTGGTTGACTTTGCATCCTAAAGTAATAAATTTAATGGTTGGCATATAACCTGATAAAACTGGCAACTGCGCAAGCTGCAGTCTCTACCCGTAAAACATTGGCACCTAAATTAACGGCTATAAAGCCGTTTTTTTGGGCTAGGCAGATTTCGTCCAGAGTAAAATCACCCTCCGGGCCGATTAAAACAATTACATTTATTGGATTACCAGATACAAATAGATCTTTAAGATTTTTTCGATTTCCCGTTAAAACAGGCATTATCCTCAAGTCAAAATTTCCGGCATTAGCCGTAACCTCTTCAATGCTCTGGATTGAGCTAATCACAGGAGGAATTCTCCTCTGGCTCTGCTGGCTTGAAGAATAAGCTATTTTTTCCCAGCGTTTTAACTTGGCCAATTTTTTAGCATTATCCAACTTTATCACTACCCGTTTGGTTTGCATAGGTATTATACTATCTACTCCCAGTTGGGTTAGCTTACTAACAATATCATCCATAGTTGTCTTCTTGGGTATGGCACAAGCTAAGGTCAACCTGGGTAAAGATGCTTGCTGAACTATCTCAATATTAACAATGCGAAAGTTAACATAATCTTTAAAGGCCTCTTGGAGAAAAACTTCATAGCGGTTACCCTTTTCATCAAATATAGTCACCAACTCATTAGCCTTAATTCGCAGGACATTCTTAATATGGTGGAGCTGCCCAATATCCGTAATGCTTATTTTGTCCTGGACAATATTCTTATTCAAACAATAAAACACAGGCATTTAAAAACCTCCGCCGATTAATTTAAAACCCAGGAATATGATTATCAGGCCGCAGACAATACGAAATACGCGAGCATAATTCTTGCTCCTTACAAAGCGTGAAATCATCCCGGAAAAGAAAACCAGCATTACAAGCGGAGATAGGCTTGTCCCTAATCCGAATGCAAGGCCATAAAGAATACTTTCTGTCCAGTGAGAAGAAGCAAGGCCAATATAGCTGGCAATAGTAAGAAGCGGCAGGCACGGCAATAAACCAATAAGCAACCCTAAAATTATTATAGTCATCTTATTGGATTTAGGCAGAACCTCCCTTTTAATAAATTTGGTTAATCTGTCGAAAATTTTATTTTTACCTTCTTCGAAAGTAATTGAGCCTAAAGGAACAATCATAGATAAGCCCACTAGAATAATAAAGATTCCGCCGACAATAAAGATATATACTGAATATTCACCGATAATATGCCTGGCGGCAACCTTACCGATACTAAAAACACTCAGCGTAATAAGTAAATAGGCCAGGATTTTAGCTAGGGAAAAATAAGCGTATTCCAACAAACTCATCAAGATATTCTTGGATGAACCGGAAAAATAAGCTACAAGCAAAGGCCCGCAGCTGGCCAAGCATGGCCCCACGCCGAACAATAGGCCATAAATAAAAAATGTCAGGCTTAATTTCAACATCAGGATTTAATATCCTTCTCGGAGAATACAAAGGCCTTAAAGGTATAGAGCTCGGTTGCTTTATCCTTCCAGGCATCAGGAGACAATCCGGCCTTGCCGGCGCATAAATGATTTAAGAATTCCTCTTTTGACCATCCGGTTTCAGTGGCTACCTGCGGCAGGAAAACCCCGCTTCTGAAACCTTTTTTTACCAATACGCCATGCACACCCATCTGTATACTATCAGCAGAATCAACTCTTTCTAGTGGTGATAAAACCGATACCTCAATTTCAATATCTTTCAACTCGTCTTTAGACAATGATGGGAACCGCGGGTCGCTAAAAGCCGACTCTATAGCCATATCCCGTATAGTCAGGTATAATTCCTGAGTACCGACCATATTACCGATACAACCGCGCAGCTCTTTGTGTTTATGCAAGGTAACAAATGCACCTAGGCTTTTATTTAAAACCGGATCATTCTCCTCTACCTTAAGCCTTTTACCGGTATCTAAATATTCCTTGATCGATGCGCGGGCAATCTCCAGCAATCTTTTCTTTTGATTTATATTCAGATCCATCATCGCTCCCTCCTGGTCGATAACAAAACTACCATAGCCGACAGTCCATACGCCCTTTCCTAGATTTGAAGTAACTTTAGCGGAATTTGTGTATTTAAGCATCTTGACTGTATTGTGGCCTAGATCTTTAGCCAGTATAAGCGTAGTGACTACGGAATTTCCACCCCTTCCGCAAAGCTGCAGCGTGCCGAGTTGCATTCCGTAATATAAACCATCAGCATCTAAATTAAGTATATAAGAAGCGGTCTCTTTATCAATCTTCTCTGCCTCGACATAATCATAACCATGGTACATATCCACAGAATCAACTATTAATACGTCTCTGCGGCTTCCTATAGCTTTTTTAAGTATGACAGCAAACTTTTTGCAGGACAAAAAATTCGTCTGACCCATAACCACAGGCACGATCTTAAAATCATTAAGCACCCTCTGCAAAAAAGGCAGCTGCACCTCAACAGAATGTTCATGGCTAAAAGCCCTAGGCTCGAAGAATATTTCAGGATCTTGATCCAGCAATTTTTGAGTAAAGACCCGGTCAATTTCGATATCCCCCAAAGGAGTACGAAATCTGCCCTGAGGATAAACCGAAATACCGGAAAAATCAAATTGGTGGCTAAGGCCGATTACAATAACCGTCTTGTAAGGTTTATCCTTAATAAGTTTATACCCATGGGCGGCAACAAGCCCGGAATAATCATATCCAGCATGCGGAGCAATGAGCGCGAATATCTCGCCGTTAATTGGCTCAGGGTTAGCCTTGGCCAGAAAAGAATCGACAACTGCTAAAAGTTCGATTGGGCTGCTGGGGTAAAATTGGCCTGACACGTTAGGCTGTTTAATCTCCTGGGCAAATGTATTAATAACAACGAAACCTGCCTGTCCGGCAGGCAGGCACAAACTCAGGAATAAAATAGACATCACCTTAGCTAATCTCATTGCCATATTCCCTCTATCTTCTCATCACAAAACTTGCACCTTCCATTAATAAGATTATTCTCAAGCACAAAAAATCCTTTACGGCCAATAACCATCTTTTTACACTTAGGGCAATAGGTATTTTCTCCTTGGGCAGTAGGAAGATTACCAATATAAACATATCTTAAACCTACATCCCTGGCAATTTCGCCGGCTTTCTCCAGTGTTTCCAAAGGCGTAGGATTAAGATGTATTAGTTGATACTGCGGATGAAAACGGCTCAAATGCAAGGGTGTATCCACCCCAAGATTATCTTTTATCCATACACACATCTGGCGGATTACTTCCAGGTTATCATTAAACCCCGGTAAAATAAGGTTGGTAATTTCCAAATGCACGCCATTCTCTTTTAATATTTTCAGGCTTTTTAAAACCGGCTCTAAGCTTCCTTCGCACAACTTCTGATAATATTCCTCACTGAAACCTTTTAAATCGATATCCGCTCCATCCAGGTATTTACACAGCTCTCTTAACGGCTCCTCATTGATGAAACCGTTGGAATGCATTACGTTTATTAGGCCTTGGGCTTTGGCTAATTTTGCCGTCTCTAACATATATTCAAAGAAAATCGTGGGCTCGCTATAAGTATAGGCGATTATGTTCCTGCCCGATTTTCTTACTGCCTGGATTAATTCCCGGGGTTCCAGATAACTGAATTGCACTTCTTCCGGTGTACGCTGCGAAATCTCCCAATTCTGACAGAATTTACACTTCAGGTTACACCCAGCAGTAGCTACGGAAAAAGTAAAACTTCCCGGAAGAAAATGAAAAAATGGCTTCTTCTCTATTGGGTCATTGGGATGCGCCGAAACTGCCTTGGCAAAGGTAAGAGCATAAAGTGTTCCGTTACGATTCTCTCTTACTCCGCAATACCCTCTTTTGCCAGAAGCAATAAAACATCTGCGAGGACAAAGCCCGCACTGTACATTTTTATTTTCAAGCTTCTGGTAAAATAAGGCTTCTTTTGAAGGCAATTCCGCAGATAACCGCGGAATCAGAAAACATAAAGAAAGCAAACCCAGAAATAACGCAAATATAATAATAAAACCGAATAGGCTCTTCATTGATTTAAAATATAACCGGGACGTTCCCCGAGGTACCAGGATGGGTGATCATAACACATTGTAAGCAAATAAATTATAATATAAGATTCTAAATAGGGTGTCCCCTTAGGGAACGTCCCTCTCCCGATAGCGGAGCTAACTTATCGGGAAAATATTTTAGGTGTTGGCGTCGTGTTCACTGCGCTGCTTGCCGCAGCCCCACGTTCACACGACATCCACAAAATTTTACGCAGTAAAATTTTGTGGAGCTGACGAGATTCGAACTCGTGACCCCCTCGTTGCGAACGAGGTGCTCTCCCAGCTGAGCTACAGCCCCTCAAAATTTTACGCAGTAAAATTTTGATCCCGAGTCTACAATATTGCCATTCAAGGACGAGGGAAAAATAATTTCAGCAAGAGTTCTACCTGTATCTACTTTTGCAATTCCATAATCTTGGTTGAGATTATTCTACCCAGGTCCCTTCTCTCAATGAACCCTGCAATTTCCTTTTCATCTGAAACAACAGGCAGATAATCTAAATGAAATTTATCTAATATTTTCATGGCTTCTGAAAGATTGGTAACACCCGAAACAGTAGCTACTATCGGTTCCTTAAGATCAGCTGCTAAAACTAATCCGCCCAACTCCCTCTCCGTAAGGATATTCTTTATGTTATCCACGCTTATAATACCCGATAATTTATTATCATTACCGACTACCGGATAATACAAATTCGCGCTGCGGCTAAAAATTTGCAATATCTCATCCAGAGAAGCATTGTCTTTAACCATCGGAGGATTTCTATCCATTACCTCAACGATTTTGGTATTCTGAAGAAAATCCTCCTCTGTAATATTTAATCCTACTTCACCAGCCTTAGTAACCGCTATTTTTACAAAGGGCGGGCCAATTAACTCCAGAACAAAAACTGTGGCGGTAATAATGATTACTATCGTATTGCCGATTTCTCCGGGGAAGTTATTGCTTGCTAATATAGATAAACCGATAGCAACCCCGGCCTGGCTGAAAAGGCATATCGGCAAATATTTTCTTACCGTTTCAGGCGCCCGGGATATTTTTGCGCCGAATATTGCCCCGGACATCTTCCCTACGCTCCTAGCGATAAGATACACAACGGCTAATATAAGGATCGGTAAACTCATAAAGCCGATATTCAATTTTGCTCCCACAAGGACAAAGAACAAAACATAAATCGGAGGAGTAAAGCCTGCGAGCAATTTAAACGTTTCCTTGCTTTTATAAGGAATGGAATTCGTGATAATAGCCCCTAAGCTCATAACCGCTAATAGCATATCTGCATTTATCGCTAAAGCAAAACCCGAAACCAATAAAACCATTCCAATGGTAAAGACTAAAATTCTTTCTTTTTCCGAGTACTTTTTTAGGAAATGATTAAGAATTACCCCTGAAACAATTCCTAATATTATAGATATCCCGATTTCATATAAAGGATGAACAAAAGCCCTCCATGCGCTTTCATGGGTATCGCCGCTTAGGCTTCCGGCAATGCTAAAAGCAATGGCAAAGAGCAATAATGCTAATCCGTCATCCATGGCAACAATCCCCAAGACCGTTCTGGTTAATGGCCCTTTTGTCTTATACTCTCGGAGTACCTCCGTGGTTGCCGCAGGAGCTGTAGCCGAAGAAATAGCTCCCAACAGCAGCCCGAGTGACCAGGCCATCTTCCAATCTTTAAAAAGGATTGTACCCACTATACCGACAAAAACAGTAACCAACAAAAAGGCAAAAAAACCTTCGAACAATAGAATACAGATAAACTGTTTTCCATATTTTACAAGGGTATCTATTTTTAGCTCTCCGCCGATCATAAAGCCGATCAACCCCAAGGCAAAGTAGCTGAAAGGCTGTAGCATTGCCACTATATCATGGCCGACGATCTTAAATCCGGACTCCCCGATTAAAATTCCTATAACCATATATCCCACAACCTGGGGAATGCGAAGTTTTTGAAAAATACGCCCACCTATGGTTCCGCCAAACAAAGCCAACCCCAAAAGAAACAATATGTTCAGTTTCAATATAGATACTTTGTCCAAAATATAGCCAATCTGCTCAAACACAACTTCCTCCTTTATCTGTTTTTTTTATTATATCACTTCCATTTTAAAATAATAGGAGTTTTAGAGTAAATGATTTACGATGAAGCAGAGGCCGGAAATCTAAACCACAAATCCCAAAAAATTGTAAGGCAATTTAGAGAGCGGGCTTATAGTTCTAACTTGGGGATAGGCTAGGAGGACGGTATGACTGGTACTAAAAAATGAACAGCTTTCGATTAAAGCTGTGATAATATTTGATCTATTACTT
>JAHKBC010000189.1 GCA_018825725.1 Candidatus Omnitrophota bacterium | reverse complement strand
AATGTTAATTATGTTGGCTAACCAGGCTGGACTGGCTATCGAAAACTCCCAGCTATACGAGAAGACAGTCATCCGCGTAAATTCTGACTCCCTTACCGAACTCTGGAACCATGGTTATTTTCAGTATTTGTTGGCTGCGGAACTTGAAAAATCAAAAGCCACTAATGCCAAATTTACCCTTATGCTTATAGATATCGATGACTTTAAGATTTATAACGATTCCCTCGGGCATCAGGAGGGCGATAAAATACTTAAAGATTTAGCGGTAGTATTAAAAAATCAATCTCGTAAGATGGATTCTGTCTGCAGGTATGGCGGAGAGGAGTTTGCTATAATTCTGCCGCAGACTGACAAGAGAGAAACCCTGCCCATAGCTGAACGCCTAAGGCAAACAATTGGAAAACATGCCTTTATTCACCAAGACGTGCTCCCTCATAAGGTGCTCACTGTAAGCCTAGGCCTTTCTTCTTTTCCCGAAGATGGGTCAACTCCCTCAGAACTAATATCTTATTCGGACAGGAAGCTTTATGAAGCCAAGCGTACCGGAAAGAATAAAACCTGCTATTAGACCTATAGTGCAATAGACCCCATTTAAACCGCAGCAACCTCTTGCCGATTATCCACTTTCTGTTCTTTATGATCAGAGAATTTTACAGACACAATCTGAGAAACCCCTGATTTCTGCATAGTAATGCCATACATTACATTGGCATTGATAATAGTCCTCTTATTATGAGTGATCACTATAAACTGGGATACGCCGGTAAATTCCTGAAAGAGCCTGCTAAAGCGATCAACATTAACCTCATCTAAAGCAGCATCAATCTCATCCAAGATACAGAATGGCGCGGGCTTGACTTTAAATATAGCAAAAATCAACGCAATCGCAGCCATGGATTTCTCACCCCCTGACAACAGCAATACATTCTGCAGCTTTTTTCCAGGAGGACGGCAAATAATTTCAATGCCCGATTCCAGGGGATCATTTTCATCGATTAAAAAAAGTTGGGCATCGCCTCCATTAAATAGCAGGCGGAAATAATTCTTAAATTCTACCTTGACCTTTTCAAATGTCTCAAGAAACATTTTACGCGTAGTTCGGTTAATCTTCTGGATTGCATCTTGCAGCGAACTCTTTGCAGTCACTAAGTCATTCTGCTGCTGGGTAAGAAAATCGTAGCGCTCTTTAAGTTCGTCGTACTCCTCAATCGCTACCAGATTCACCGTGCCATAGTTATCAAGCTTCTCTTTAAGTTTTTCACTCTCCGCCTGAAGCAATGCTTCATCAAGCGCTTCCTCGGCCTGAGGTTGATTATCTAACTCCACCTTATAGGCCTGCTGAATCCTTTCAGTTACGCTTTGAACTTTAAAATCTATGTCCTTGAGCTGCATTTGCATATCGTAAGCCTTATCCTTAAAAGTATCCAATAACTTCTTCTTCTCTTGGATCCCTCGCAAAATGTCGTTCAGTCCAGAGGACAATTCATTGAATCTAGTTTCCGCACCTTTTAAGCAATGAGCTTGATCCTGCATGCTTATCTGTGTCTTAATATTTTCTTCGCTAAGCTCATTGCTCTGGTTTTTTAATGACTCCTGCTTTTCTTTCGCCTCAAATACCTGATTGTTAAGACCGGTTAGGCTAACTTCCTCCTGGCGCAAAGCTTCTTCAAGAGCCATAAGGGCGGCACCATCTGAATTAACCCGTTTATTTAATGGTTCCAACTCTGCTTTAAGTTTGGCGATAGAAACCGAAATCTCTTCTTTTTCATGACTATTCAGGCTTATCTTTTCCTGTTCCTCATGAATCAACCCTTCCAGTGTCTTGAGTTCAAGATCAAGCTCATTAAAACTACCCTGGGATTGAATGATTTTTTGCTGAAGCTGAGTCAGCGCCTCTTGCACATCCTGCAGTTCTAAACCCACTACCTCTTCTTCGGCTTTAATCTTATCCAGTTGCTCCTGTGTAGATTTCTGGATAGTTTTACTATTAGCTAACTTTAATTCCTCACCCTTGCGCTGTTCATCTAAACCTTTTATATTATTCTCTATATCCAGAACATGCAGTTGTTTTTCTTGTCTGAAGCTTATAAGAGCTGCAATTTCCTGTTCAATCTTGGTTATCCTCTCAGACACCTTTCTGGCATCCAGGTCAATTGGCTTAGCCTCGGCAGATAATTTTAGGCTGGCCAATGGCAGACACAGCTTATCCTGGTCATCCAGGCTCAAGTATTCCTTAATCTTCACCACTAAACCACTCAGGTTCTCCTGTAAGGGCTTATCCAAATAAATAACCGCATTCATAGAGGTATCTATGCCCTCATATTGGGTTTTAAGCTTCTCCAGGAATTCACGGTGTGACTGCAGAGCGATCTTTTCTGCTTCTAGTTTATCCATCTGGCTATTAATAACTTCCAAGGATATATTTTCTCGCTCAGTTTCATCATTCAAATTTATTATCTTGAGATTAAGGCTTCCCAGGTTATTCTCAATTTTAAAAATCTCTTGAGCCAATACATTTAATGAATCTACAACCTCCAGACGCTCGCCCTCCACTTTAGCTTCTTCGATATCCAGCCTCTTCTTGCGCGCCAGATGCACCTGTTCCCTTGATTGCAGGTCAACAACCACATTCTTTGCCTGCGCACTAGCGCTTACCAAATCCATTACTCTGTTTTTACTGCTTGAGATCATATTCAATGAATCTTTTATATTTAGAATAAGGTTATGCAAGCACCCTTCCTTGAGCTGCAAAAGAGAAGTTTTTTCCAAGATCATAACCTTAATCTCAGCCTGTTCCTGCTTAAATAAAGTTATCTTTTCCTCACCCAGGGCAATCTTTTTTTGTACCTGAATAATCTGTTCTGAAAAATACCTTTTCTGATCTTCTAACTCCTTAACCCTTTCTTCATTAAGGCCTATACGCTGGTTATTCCTCAATATAACATTATCCAAGTTCAGAATAAGATTCCTGATTCTGGAAATATTCTCTTCTAGGCCCTGAAGTTCTTCCTTACTGGAAACAAGAGAGTTTTCTTCCTCCTGAATCACAGCCTGGATTTGCTGTTCTTGGGCTTTAATTTTCTGCAATTCCGCACAAATCTCAAGCCTGCTTTTTAATAATTTATCTTTTTGCAAATGGGATAATTTTATTTCTTTAACTTTTAAATCTTCAAATAATTCCTTATACCTGCGGGCCTTATTAGCCTGGCGCTCAAGATGCCCTATTGAGCGCTGGACTTCCTGTATAATATCGTTAATGCGCAACAAATTCTGCTCTGTCTCTTCAAGCCTGCGCATAGTCTCTCTCTTTTGCGCTTTGTACTTGGTAATCCCCGAGGCTTCATCAAAGACGATACGCCGTTCTTCAGGCCTCGAGCTTAAAACCAGGTCAATCTTACCCTGGGCAACAATAGAATAACTCTCTGCGCCGACTCCCGTACCCAAGAGAATATCCATAATATCCTTAAGCCTGGCCTGGGATTTATTTAAAAGATACTCGCTCTCTCCGGACCGGAATAATCTGCGTGTTATCATAACTTCGGGATGGTCGATATTGAAGAACCTGCCCTCATTAGAAAATGTTAAGCTTACCTCAGCCATACTCAAGGCCGGATAATTATCTGTGCCGTTAAAAATTACATCCTGCATATCAGAACCTCTTAAAGACTTAGCCGACTGTTCCCCCAGGACCCAACGGATGGCATCGAATATATTCGATTTTCCGCAGCCATTAGGCCCAACCACTGCAGTTACACCTGGTTCGAAATTAAGCGTTGTCTTATCCATAAATGACTTGAATCCCACCAGCTCTAATCTCTTAAAATACATAGTCTTCTTATCCTCCTATTGGTTTGTCTGCGCCTGCATCCAGGCATCAATTTTTTCTTTTTGAAAACGCCACTGCCCGACCAATTTTAATGCCGGGATTTTACTACGCTTAAGCCAATCATAAATAGTTCTGCGGCTTACCTTCAGGTAAGAAGCTAACTCTTCAATAGTCATTAATTCGTTTATTATCATACTCATAATTTAGATCAAAACACTCATGAGCAGATTATAATCAAAAAAAAAGATTTTGTCAAGGAAAATCTTTACATTCTTTAACATTATATAGCATAGAGTACCATTATTATGTAGATATAGGTGTTCTATGTAAGTATAATAATAGCAAGTAGTTATATAACTTAAGAGTACCTGCTGCTAACTAGGTTTAGGGTATGAAAAAATTGGTTAAGCGGCTTCTGAAAAGCTCAAAAATAGGTAGGTAAATTTAAAAAGAGGCATAATTCTTCTTCTCTTCCTTTAGATAATTTTTATTACTTCTCACCGCATCCAGGATTATTTCATTAACAACCTGAAGTATCTTCCCGGAAGTATACATAGGCATATGTTCATTAATCAAAGTTCCAATATACATAGCTACAAAGGGGTATTTTTCCACATGCAGATGCCTGTCTTTAAGTTCTATATAACCGTTTTTGGCTTCCGGGCCGTCATAAAGAGCGCTAATACCTTCCTGATAATCCTTGACTATTCTTTCACAAATTTCATCTGTTCTCTCTGCGCGCGTAACAAAAATAAACCTATCCATGTATAGGTGAGACAGGAAGTCCTCGGCATCACCCAACAATCGCAGAGATTTGGTTATGGTGGTAGCGGTAAACTGCATCAATTCCTCGCCTTTTTTAAAACCGTAGCGAAAATTATACTCGTTAAAATAGGCCAAGGCTAAATACGATACGGCAAACACTTCCCCGGCATTATTCCTGCGGTCAATCTCTTTCAATAGATAGGTTATCCCGGGTAAATTGGTAGCATAATGTATATCGCGGTATCTTGAAGCCCGATACAGGATTAACTTGACCTTCAAGAATAAATCATCAACAACTGCGCTTTTTTTGATAAAATCATCGGCCCCTGAATAAGTAAGCTTGGCTACGGCCAAAGCGTCGTCTTCGGGAATAACAAAAAGTACGGGTGTAAGATTATAAAAAAAAGTTCTTCTTAAAGCATGACATATATTTAACCCGTCTATCTTGGGGGAACGAAATTCCGATATTACCATATTAAAATTCTCATTTTCCAAAGCCTTAATAGCCTCTAGCTGCTCGGAAAATACCGTAACCGCATAGTCTTCACCCATTAGAAGCTGAGCGATATAGTCCTGCAACTGGGCATCTTCAAGAATAAGAGCAATCTTTATATTCAGGTTTTCTACCATAATTACTTTTTAAAAAGAGAAAAAAAATTAAGCTAAAAGAACTAAAACAGCAAGATGTATCCAGCCAATAAGTACCCGGTAAATATCAAAATCGGAATTTTGACGTACGGTTTAAATAAAAAAGAGGAATAAATTCCGACTAATAAACCGAAAAAAGTTATAATCACGGGAAAATAGACATCTGACTTATAAAATGGGTCTATGTGATATACAGAGTAGAGCGGAAAATATATACAAGTCAGAAAATTTACCATAGAATCTTTCATGCGGATTTTTCTGGCGATGGTTCGACGGCAGGCGGCATACTTCTCTTGCCGGCTTACAGCCTGATAAGGAGAAATCTTAATATTTTTTTTTAACTCAATACCCGAGGCCTGAGATCCTAAATTTTGCAGGCAGGAAATAAAAAGAAGAGAAATGATGAATGTCATCTTCATCGCCATATGCGGGGAAAAAATTAACGTCTTAGAACTTCTTTAAATCTTTTGGTTAAAGCAGGTACTATTTCAAACAAATCCCCAATAATACCATAGGTAGCTATTTTAAAAATCGGGGCGTCAGGATCCTTATTGATTGCAATAATAATTTTTGAAGACTGCATACCCACCAAGTGCTGGATCTGCCCTGATATACCACAGGCAATATAAATTTTAGGAGAAACAGTCCTACCGGTTTGTCCTACCTGGTGCGAATAAGGCATCCATCCTGAATCTACTGCCGCGCGCGAAGAACCTACACCCCCCCCTAAAACCTCGGCCAATTCGTGGATAATTTTGAAATTATCTTGCCCGCTCATCCCTCTTCCTCCGGAGACAATTATATCTGCTTCGGCAAGGTTAACCAACCCTTCCACTTCTTCGATAATATCTAATAACTTGGTACGTGAATGCAATTCATCATTATGAAAAAACTCTTTAATAATTTTACCTTTGCGCTGCTTATCAGGAAGCGGCTGAGGCATAACCTTATGCCGCACTGTTGCCATCTGCGGACGATGGTTAGGAGTAACAATTGTAGCCATGATGTTTCCGCCAAAAGCCGGACGGGTTTGCAAAAGAATCTTCTTTTGTGGTTCAATATCCAGGGCTGTGCAATCAGCAGTCAATCCGGTATTAATCTTAACCGCAACCCGAGAGATTAAAGAGCGCCCGATAAATGTTGCCCCACAGAGCACAATTGCAGGCTTATATTTATCAATTAACTTAACCAACACTTTGGTATATGGTTCATCTTGAAAATTAGCCAACTGAGGCGCCTCTGCCAAGTAAACTGTATCCGCTCCGCATGAAATAAGCTCTTGGGCTTCAATTTCAATCTGATTTCCCAAAAAAACTGCTCCCACATAAGTATCCAATTTGGCAGCCAATTCCCTAGCCTTACCCAGCAACTCAAATGATACAGACTGAATCTTACCTTTTTTTTGCTCTACAAAAACCCATACACCCTTATAATCCGCTAGATTTATCTTTACTACCTGCGCAGGAACCTTATCTATAACTATAGCTTTAAATTTACACGCAGGAAGACAAGCCCCGCAAAGGTTACATATACCTTGATCGATTACCGCTTTCTTGTTCACCATAGCAATAGCGGAAAACGGGCATGCCCTAACACACAGCGTGCATCCGTTACACTTATCAAGTATTAGTTTTATCGACATTATAGTTTATATAGTTATAGGTATATACAGTTAATTATAGGTAAGTATAGAAGAATACAGATAAATATAGGTAAATCTAGGTAATCTCTAGTTTAAGTTCCTGAACCAGCTTCTCTACAACCTCGTGATTATCTCCTTTTAAAATCTGGCCTCCAACCCGAGGAATTGGAGTAAATATCTTTACTACATTTGTAGGAGATCCGGACAAGCCTATATTTTGCGCTTCGGCGCCGATATCCTGAGCTGTCCAATGCATTATCTTAGCTGCCTTGGCCTTTATCATTCCTTTTAAAGAAGCAATGCGTGGTTCATTAATCTCCTTAACTACGGTGATTAAAAAAGGGATGGGTGACTCAACCACATCATATCCTTCTTCAGTCATCCTCTCGATTCGTACCATATTATCATTAATCTCTTCAATCTTTTTGACATAAGTAACCTGGGGTATATCCAAGTGAACAGAAATCCCCGGGCCAACTTGAGCCGTATCTCCATCAGACGCCTGTTTTCCACAGATAATCATATCAAAACTACCGAGTCTCTTAATTGCGCAGGCAAGAGTATAACTGGTAGCCCATGTATCGCTTCCGGCAAAAGCCCGGTCTGAAATCAACACCCCTTCGTCAGCACCCATGGATATTGCCTCCCGTAAAGCAGCTTCTGCTTGAGCAGGGCCCATAGTAATTACAGTTACTTTACCGCCAAATTTATCCTTCAACCTCACACCCTCTTCTATGGCATACATGTCAAAAAGATTAATAATAGACTTGACGCCATCGCGAACCAAGGTATTGGTTTCCGGATTAATTTTTACTTCCGTAGTCTCGGGTACCTGTTTAATACATACAATTACATTCATTTTTAATTACAGCAATCCCTTCTTGAGGTTTATTTAATAATCTCGGTAGCTGACTTAAAGACATCATTTGGAATATATAAATCCATATTCTTGGCCGTCTTCATGTTCAGAGTAATATCATAATTCGAAAGAGTTTCAATCGCCAGCGAACTCGGATTTGCGCCTTTTAAAATCTGGGCAGCCTTTTTACCGGATAATTCCCCAAGCTTAAAGGCATTTGCCGAAATAGAAATCAAAACTCCCCCCTCTTTAACTATCTCCGGCAGATGTGACACTGTGCCGATTTTATTGGCATTAGCTACCTCGAGAATAATACTTGTATTCTTGCTTACTACGGCGCTACCGGTAACAAAGATAAAATCAACTTTGGCCTCGGCTAATTTAAGGGTAGCATCTTTAAGCTGCTCTTTAGCCGAAACATTAATCTCGGTAAGGCTATATCCCATTTCATCCTTGATCTTTCTCATCTCTTCTACCTGTATAACCGAATTTCTCTCTGCCTCGCTATAAAGAACTCCCAGGCTTTTTACCGGCTTAATCCGGTTTAATAACTGTACAATATACTTGATAGGAACGAAATTACTGGCGCCGGTTACATTATTGCCAGAACTTTCCAAAGACTTAGCTAGCTTT
>JAHKBC010000188.1 GCA_018825725.1 Candidatus Omnitrophota bacterium | reverse complement strand
GTGGCAGGAATAGTTCTATTAATAAGTATTATAATAACTATTAAGGTGCTCACTACTAAGCGTGCGCCCGCTGCACAAGAAACACCGTTTAAGCCTCTTATTCCTTGATAATCATTAAGGGGGGAGCAAGCAGTTAGTGCTAAATAATTTAAGCTGGAGGCAAGAATTGCGTAAATATAAGCAAAATGGTTTTACTTTGATAGAGTTGACGGTAGTGGTGGCAATTATGGGTATCCTGGCGTCAGTCATCTTACCACAGACGAGCCGTCTTGTGGAGAATGCCAAGATAGCGGCTTGTAAGTCTGAAACAAAAAGTATAATGTTAGCTATAATTTCTTATAGGGATAACGTAGGTCATTATCCGAATGCCTGCGGCCCGCGGGATACTTATTCCTATTGCTATCAGTCAGCCTCTATCCTTAATAACGTTTTAATGACCGCAGGGGCGTTATACTTGCAGCACAGAATAGCATTAGATCCTTGGAAAAATGAATATTCTTATCATACGTATGTTGAAACTAATCCTTATGCGGATGTAGTTTTTTATGGTAATGGCCCGGATAGGACAAATAGTTCCTGGGATGGTGGATTATGGATGTATGGTAGGTTTGGTGGAGATGATATCGGAGAAATAACTGACGGTATCTAATACTATATATACTATAGTAGAACGTTTGCGTTGATGTAATTAAACCGCAGGATAGAACAATATTGAAATTACATAAGTGTGGAGAAACTTTATTTTCGCCGCTAACGTGGGGAATACGATTTAGCTCCGTCAACCAGAGATTATACTATAGTTGCCGGAGTCAATTCGCTTCGAAGATACATCGAAGCTCATTGAGGAGGTGAAAAGAAACAGATGGCTAAAGGCAAGGTAAAGTGGTTCTCGAACCAAAAGGGTTATGGCTTCATAACCAGTTCTGACGGTAAGGATGTATTTGTACATTACAGCGCAGTCAAATCAGACGGATACAAGAGCCTTGAGGAAGGTATGGAAGTTGAGTTTGAAATTACTCAAGGACCTAAAGGTGAACAGGCTATTAATGTAACAAAAGCCTAAGTAAAACAGCAATAAAATAACCCCGCACCTTTTTCTATTCAAATGCCTTTATTTTTAAAGACTTGAATACTAAAAAGGTGCGGGGAATTAACCTTGAGCTTAATCAGGAATTTAACATTCCTGAAACACTGGAATTCTCTTTGATAAAGTCGCATAATATAATCGAGGCTTTCTTGATTGCCTTGTCCAGGTCTTTTTTGGACCTGGTATCGAGCGGGAAATAAAACGGTTTTTTATGTATAATATCGGATATATAAAACAGAGCCAGCGCGCTTATGCTGGCAGACTCTGCGGCGGAGAAAAACGCCGAACACTCCATATCCACAACCTCGATATTTTCACGGATAAACACATCCTGCATTGTTTCCTCCAGCTTTAAAGAACCCAAGGTAGAACAAGTCACTTTCTGTATAACGGCTTCTTTGTTTATTTCCAAGAATTGCGCTAAGAATTCGCGATCCGGATAATAAAGCTTTGGAACTTTATTATCAAGGAGCATCTGCGAAAAGCTCTCCCTCTCATAACATCGATAAGGAGTAACTACGCTCCCTATTCTAAGCCCTAAACCTTCCCGGGTTAAGCCACATGACCCAAAAAGGATGATTCTTCGGCAAGACGTTTCTTTAAGATACAATACCGCATCAGCCACAAAACTATGGCCTACGCGGGTATTAATCAAAGTAAAATACCGGCTTTTACCTGAATTATATAGCCTGCCTTTGCTAAAACGGCTAATTCCCATTATCTCAAGCGCGTGCTTAGACAATAAAGGCATAAGGATGCAAGTATCATGCACCTCTTCTTTCTCTATTCCGAATAACGCTTCAAATTTATCCATAACTATTCTTAAAATAATCTCGGAAATTATGCGTATACAAACGGTATTCTCTGCCTGCCTGTTTAGCCTTAGCCGCTATATCAGTTTTTAATCTCTCACAAATCTCCTGATAAAACTCCTTATCCTTGAGCATCCTTTCATACCTAAGGCCTAGCAACGGTTCAACTTGCCCGATACAATTAATTATAGCACTAATATTATTAAGGTTAAAGTTCAGAGATTCAAATTCGACCTGCGCTGCCTGCTCGAATTTTCCAAATACATCCTCTATATCCGAGATCCAGGGCAAAAGTGGAGAAAAATAAGGCACCACATCAATATTTTCTTTAAGCATAATCCTAACCGCCTCTTCCCGCAATCTAAACTCCGGCGATTTAGGTTCAAGATTATATTTAAAGGCCTTGGAGAAATTATTCACGGTAAAATAAATCTTCTTGCACAACCCTTCTTTTAATAAATCCAGATAATCCAGAATATGGGGCGAACGGGTCAGGATTACATAATTGACCTTATAACTATTGAGGACTTGGAGTATCTTCCGGGTTATCCGGTGTTTTCTTTCTACCGGCTGAAAACATTCAGTTGTTGAGCCCAAAAGCACTTGCTTAGGCTTCTTCTTTAAGATCTCTTTCTCTAAAAGTTCCGGGGCATTAACCCGGATATCCACGTATTCTCCCCAAGGTTTATTTTTTTTGCTCACCACTCGGTTAGAGCGCACATAACAATAGAGGCAGGCAAATTCGCAACCCATAAAAGGGTTAATCACATACTCGCCCAGGTCAATAGCAGTAGGATTCAATATTTGGCTGATCCTGACCTCGTTATAGTCTAACATTTCTCAATCAAGTTACCTAGAAAAGCTCTTGTGTATTTAAAACCATGCTCTCTTATCTTTTGAACAAAATACTGCATTTTCTCCAGGGATTCCTGATTAAATTTATAATCCCCTTGTTTATCCAGAGAAGTACCGTCATAATAAGTATAGGGATTGATTTGTTCGATCTTAGGTATAATACTTTTATTACGCAGCACAAAATCCAATCCCTCCATAAAATCCTCCTGGCTCTCACCCGGATAACCGACAATCATGCTTACGCCATAAGACAGCCCGGCGGATTTTAGTTTACGTAAAAATTGCACCGCCTCTTTAGGACTGTAACCTTTATTCATCATTTTCAAAACCCTGCCTGAACCGGATTCTAAGCCCACAAAAAGATGATAACAGCCGCTCTCTTTAATTTTCTTTAATAATCCCCCAGGCATATCGCTGCGGATAGCCAACTGAGCCTCCCAATTTACTTTGCCAAAAGCAGAAATAATCCCCTGGCACAAATCCTCCAGTTTCTTTAAATCACCGTTAATAAGGGAATCAAAGAATATGAAGTTCTTAATTCCACTGGCCTTCTTATGGTAAGAGAGCTCATCGATTACGCTAACGACGCGCCTGGTGCGAAAACCTTTGTAGAGCAGCCGTTCTGAACAGAAAGAGCACCTTTTTACGCATCCCCGAGAGAACTGCAAAGATAGCGCATCATTAGCCGGATAATCATCGAATTTCAATCCTACATATTTCGGAAAATTAAGTCCGGATAAACTATGCAGTTCATTAAATCTGGATACCCTATTTTTATTTTCCCCCTTAAGATAATCATAAAGCGGTTTTTCACCTTCGCCAACTACTAAAAAATCAGCCAATGTTGCTATTTCTGAATCCTGTTTTTCTCTGCCTATACCTATACCTTTGCCTATAGCTGTGCTCTTAAAATATTGCCTACTGATCTCCGGCCCGCCGTAAACAATCTTGATATTCTTACTCTTGTCCAAGAGCATCCTGGTAACCTGCTGCGTACTATCAAAATTACTCTTAAAACAGGAAAAACCCACTACTTCATAACCCAACATTTTATCTAGGCATAAGTTAAATTCCTTAAGAAAAATCCTAAGAATAATCTTAAGGATTTCTCTCTCTAAGGCTATATTGCAGCTCTTTAGCCATTCTTTTTTAAGGCGCGCATCCGCAAGATTATAGAAAAGGTTATTCAAGTCCAGGATATCGCAGGAAATATCCTTAGAAATAAGGTACTCCTGCAGACATGCTAAACCCAAAGGAGGCATCTTCGGCCAAAATACGGGAAGGATACAGAGAAGAATACTGCGCGGCATCTAAAAAAATGTTGCCTATTTAGGAAGGTCGAATTTAACCTCTACGTCTTTTCTCTCTTCCTCAGAAACCTTGAACATATCCTTTGGCTGCATGCGAAGCATATTAGCCACAAACATATCCGGAATCTGAGCTATCCTTATATTATAGTTATTCACCGAATCATTATAAAGTTCCCTGCGGTCGGCGATCTGGTTCTCCAGATAGCTTATACGCTGCTGCAGCTGGGTAAAATTGGCATTGGCTTTAAGCTCCGGATAATTCTCCGCCACCGCAAAAAGCGTCTTTAAGGATTTGGCCAAGTCCCCTTCGGCAGATGAAGACTCGGAAACAGATTTAGCATTCAAACAGGCAGTGCGCGCCGCGGTAATCTTCTCGAAAGTCTGCTGTTCATATTTCATATACCCTTCGCAGACCTTGATTAGTTTAGGTATTTCGTCGTAACGTTGCTTCAATAGAACATCAATATTCGCCCAGGATTTATCGATATTGCGCGATAATAAAATCAGGCCGTTATAAATAGTCACAAAGGCTATAATTATACCAACGACAATAAAAAATAGAGCAGCGAAAATTATCGTAATTACCATACTTCCTCCTTTTTTTAAAATACCCTGAAACGGAATAAAAGATACCCTAACGTAACCAGGCTAAGGCAAGCACCCCCGAATATATAGAGCAGGATTTTTGCGCGCATCCAGGAAGTAAGCTCCTTCTGGCTTTTATCCGATATAATAAACGTCTTCTCGGCAAGGCCTCGGGAAATAATCACGTCCTGTACTTTACTGTTTGAAGCAGATTTCATCTCATTTTCAAGCAAAGACTGCTCTACTTTTCTTACCGCTATGTCCCATTCATCATTGGATATTTTACCATCTTTATTTGAGTCTGCCTCGGACATAAAGACAGGGTCTTCTTTTAATTTTTCCAGGCGCTGGATAAGTTTGAAATTCAAGCTTTCGGCATCGGATATTTGGGAGTCTACTTTCTGGGCTGTGCCTAAACAATAAACCTCCTGGCCGGGCTTGATATGCCACTCCCTAAAACGCAGCCTCGCGCTGCTAAATAAACCTCTATAGTTAATGCCATTATTCTCCATATAATCAAGAAGCTGTTGGGGGAAAGGCTTGCCCCGGCTATTACTGAATTCATAGTTAACATCCCAGATTAGTTCCGCTCCGATTGCGGAAACCATAATCTTTCCTGTGGTATCCTCAACCCAAATCGGGCAAAAAAAACTGTCCCCCTTGGCGATAATAGCCCATTCCGAATGTTTATCGCTTTGTCTTAAACGCTCAACAGTGTATTTATATAAGACGCATTCCTGATTGGTAAATGGGCCGCGGAAGGGAGTTTCTTTTTTGACCTTACCAACTAACTCTACCAGCCCCATAGCCAGGCCGCGTATGGTAGAAGTCGGGATATTATCGATAAGCCTTTTTTTGTGGAAATAAGAGAAGCCTTTAAAGAAGAAGAAAATTCCGGAGAAAAAACCAGCCGCTGCCCAAAAAATATCTTCGCCATCTTGCGCCATATAGCCTTGATTATATCATGAAAACCATAATCTTATCAAAAAATATGGAAATGCTGGCTATACTAAGAAAGCTCTCTAAAATGTATCGCCGCAGCCAGAATTAAAACAACTGTTTAGCTGCGGCTAAATTTCCTGAACTAAATTTATAGAAATTTATGCCGAGACAGGGAATCGAACCCCGCACGCCGGCCTTTTCAGGGCCGCGCTCTACCACTGAGCTACCTCGGCTAAATCTATTTATTGACAAATCCGCCATAGCTTCTGGCTCGAAAACTTTCTCGAATATGTCGTTTTACTTACGTGGGACAATTATAGCGTAAAAATAAAAACCAGACAAGAATTATCTTGCCGCTTCAACAATCTTGGCGTACAACTCCCGGGCTAAAGCCAAGCTGGGTAAATGGTTTTTCCTGGCTGATATTTTTATCCTGGTCACCGAACGCGTTAACCGCAGCAGTTTTATCCAGGCCCTGCTGGACTTTTCCTTGAATTCAATGTAACCTTGGCTATAATTCTCCTGGATAATCTCTCCGCGTACCCTGGCTATATCAATGGCTGAACTCCAGAGCTCTTCATAAGGCTGCTCCGCGTCTGCTTCAACAGTATCTGGACTTAAGGCATATCCGCCTAAGGCTCCGGCGCCTACAACAGCCCCAACCAAGACCGGCGCGCACCCGTAAAGGTTAACAATTATAAATGCGGTTAAAATAAATAACGGAATCTTTCTTTTCATTTTAATTCCTTTCGCCGTAAAATCCTTCTAAAACAAAAAAAGTTCAAGAAGAGGATAATCCCCCAAGAAAAAACAAAAAAAAACTAAACCTCCGAAATTCATCTTAAATTCTCCATTGCTTTTCTTCTTTTTTTCCAGGCCGAGCTGACTAAAAAAACCAGGGTTAAAAATATTAATAATAACCCTGCCCGGGCAGCGAATACAAAAGGCTTGTTTTGAGCCGTTACGTTTTTCATAAGAATAATCGGCCACCACTCCTGCCAAAACCACATACCAAATATTGAAATAAGAAATAAAGGAGTGACGTATTTAATAATAAACTTGTAGATGCGGGGCACACGCATATCCGCTCCCCTGTGTATCTCATCCCAGGCCTTTTCCACCCCGAAAACCCAGACAAAAAGAATAGTCTCAATGGTGGCCGCCCCAAAAATCCAACTCATCAACTACACCGTTCTTTAGGAAAAATATCGCCGGTTGGCACAGGATAAAGGAAACCGCAGCAAATATTTTTACCGCCTTTTCTCTATTGATATCGAATTCATCCTCTAAAAAAGCAACCGCTGGCTGAGCCACAGACTTTATTTCTAATGGACCGAAGAAAACAAATACCGCCGGAATAATAATGCTTCCCCCCCCAGGATAACCTCGGCAAATTCATTTGTACCGGCCGCGCTTAATCCGGAAAGGGCCACATCGTTTCCTTTAGAAAGATAACTTGCATAAGTAAGTATAACCCCGATACCAACACTTAAGGTAAAGAAGACCTGGCCTGCTGCTTCCAGCCACACTTTAGCTGACTTTAATGCCGAGAAGTCCGGATTCCAAAGAAACCCAAAACCATTAAACACATTCCATTACGGATGTTGCGGATCCGGAGCGCCAAGAGTAATTACCCTGAATAACAATATCACGCCAAAACCTAGAAGTATTGGCATAGCCCATTTACAAAGCTTTTCTATACCGCCTTTAATTCCATAATAGATTACCCAAGTATTCAAGATAAAAGTAATCAGAAAAAACAAATAAGCGCACCCTGGGCCCTTAAAATACTGATTATTCTCCAGCCCCTGGAACCCGCTTAAAAAACCCTGCATAGACTGCTGGTTAGCTAAAGCAACCAACTTACCGGTAAGGGCAAAAAAGCTATAAGCCAAGGTCCATTCAATCCACATCAGCGGAATACCCAGCAAAAGTATGGAGACAAAGTAGGGAATCATAAAAGCCCCGCCTCCATTAGAAGCAACCTTGGCCGGAAAACGCAGGAAATTACCCAGGCCTATAGCAGATCCGGCTACAGCCATAATAATACCCATCCGCGAACCCCAGCTATCTCTCTTTTTTGCTGTCATACTGCTCCCCTTAAAAATCAAATTATTATATCTACTCTCATATTCTCTAACAAAGCATAATTATACGTACGCTCCTTCATAAAGGGATTCCTATTCCCTTAACCAATATTTTTCCGCAATACCCTGGTCCGCTATTCTTAAACATTCCTCTCTTCTTGGCTACAAAGGTAATGGTCCGCTCAGCCCGCACACAAGCGCCTCTGATTTGTCCGGTTGTCGCATCCAGTCCTGAAGGAATATCTACGCAAAGAACTTTAGCCGAGGAGGAATTAATTGCTTCAATAACTCGCTTAACCAAGCCCCCTACTTCACCTTTGAGGCCCACACCTAAAAGCGCATCCACGATTAAATCTGCAGAAAAAAGTTTTCTTCTTAATAGAGAGAAGTTCCTGGGGGAGATTTCAATGATGCGGATTTTAAGCTTAAGAAGAATATTTAGATTTACCCTGGCTTCATTTTTTACACTGGATAAATTCCCAACAATAAAAACCCGGGGCTTTAAACCCTCGGCAATTAAATGGCGCGCCGCAGCCAATCCATCTCCGCCGTTATTGCCTTTGCCACAAACAATAATTATCTTTTTATGGGCCGGATCATTCAAAATCTCTTGCGCCACTGCCCTTGCGGCATTCTCCATTAAAACCAGAGTTGATATGCCTAACTTTTTTACGGCAATCAAATCCAGCCTCTTGGCCAGAGCCGAGGTTAACAACCTTTCTTTGGTAACGATCACGGATTTCTATTTTACTTCTTCTAACGTTTTTTTCTCCGGATCAGGCAAACCGCCAAGCATGGCAAAGATTCTCTTGCTCAGGCGCTCTTTAGCCGGAGTGCTTAATGAAGAAATCTCTACCCGGGTTTTATTCTGTCCAACCTTGGCAAAAAATATCCCTACCTCTGTAGTATCGCTGCTTGAGACATAAATAGCCAACATATCCTTTTTAGCCGGTCTGGCATAAACATAGGCCTGTATCTGGACTAATATATCCACCGTCTTTTTATAACAGGTATCGTAATAGTAATCAAAAACGCTAGCTAAGGCGTCTTCGCGCGCATTTTCCACTGCCCTGGTAGATAAGCCGGCAAGGCCCCGAGGCATATCCCTGACAATGGCACACCCGGTTAAAAAACAAATTATCGCCGAAAAAAAACAAAATTTTATCTTATACATAAATCCTCCCTTTTATTCATTTACCAACTTTAAAATCTTATCCAGGTGTTTCCTGGTTTCCGCTTCTCCTATCTTGACAAACTCCTCGACTTTGTGAAACTCCAGCCAATGCAACCCGGTCAAATCCGGATGTAAAACTATATCCGCTATCTGAGCCTCTTTTTGCGCTACGGCGGATTGCAGAACCTCTACGCTAGAGAATATTATGTCCAGGATATTATCCTTGAATCTGTCGATAAAATAATATTTGAGGTCAAACCATTTCTTTTTATCTAAACCCTTGCCGCTGGTAACAATTTCTTTTATCTTTTCATACTGTTTCAGGACATCGGCGCGCGAGGGAGTAACATTAACCGCAATAATCTTCTTTACACCCATCTCAAATAAAGGCTCGGTAGGAAGTGGATGCGTTACTCCTCCGTCAAAGAGTGTCTGATCTTTAAATTTAAAAGGCTTGAATACCCCGGGCATACTGCAGCTGGCCATAATAGCATCCACCACTAATCCCTGATCCAATAATTTGGGTTCTTTTTTCTTTATGTCGCTAGCAATAATCTTAAGGGGAATCTTGAGGTCGTAAAAAGTTTTATTCCCCAGATGGCGTTTGAGAAAATTATAAAGTTTATCGCCCTTAATAAACCCCAGCAGAGGAAAAGCAAAATCCAGCACACCCCAGATATGTTTAGGATCCTTAAAATCCCGGGTAATCTCCAAAATCTCCTGAGCGGTCTTACCGGTTGCCCAAAGCCCAGCAATAACTGCCCCCATGCTCGAACCTGAAATAACATCAATGGGTATCTTTTCCTCCTCGATAACCTTGAGTACCCCGATATGGCAAAAACCATATGCCACTCCTATACCTAAAGCCAGGCCAACCAGGCAATTACCCTCCTGCCGCGAAATTCTTCTTAAAGTTTTAGCGTATTCGCAAGCCGGCTTATCCATAAATAACCTTGCTGATTCGCGGGGCTGTATTTTAGGCAATGCTGCCAATACATTATGGCCCAATAACCTACCCTGCTCTTCGGAAGAAAGAGCCGCCGGTTTATTCC
>JAHKBC010000187.1 GCA_018825725.1 Candidatus Omnitrophota bacterium | reverse complement strand
TATTTTCAGGCCAGAAATAATAGCCTTGGGATTTAAGACTAACCTATGTTTCAATATATAAGGCAATAACTTAGTTACGTCATCCGGAATAACATAATCCCTGCCTTCGATAAGCGCCCAGGCAGAACAAGCTTTCATAACTGCTATTGAAGCTCGAGGACTGGCTCCTAACTTTATACCCTCTTTCCTACGGGTCGCAGAAACCAGCTTTACAATATAATCCAAAACCTTGTCCGAAACCTCGACTTTTTTTACCTGCTCCTGCAGCTGCTGCACCTTCTCCAGGTCTATTACCGGCGACAGGTTCTCGATAGGATGTTTTTGTTTTTGCCCGGAGATAACCCTGATCTCTTCCTCCGGAAGTATATAACCCATCTTAATCTTCATTAAAAATCTATCGATCTGGGCTTCAGGCAAAGGATAAGTGCCCTGATACTCAATAGGATTTTGAGTTGCTATAACCGTAAAAACCTGGGGTAATAAAAATGTCCTGCCATCAATGGTAACCTTGTATTCCTGCATACACTCCAAAAGCGCGCTCTGCGTCCTAGGGGTAGTGCGATTAATTTCATCGACAAGAAGTATATTAGCAAAAACCGGGCCTTGGCGAAAATCAAACTCACCGCTTTTCGGGTTATAAATAAAACCTCCTGTTATATCTGAAGGCAATAAATCCGGAGTTGCCTGTATCCTCTTAAATTGCCCGCCTACAGATTTAGCCAAAGCTAAAGCAAGCATAGTTTTGCCTGTTCCGGGAGTATCTTCAATAAGAATGTGGCCGTTGGTCAAAACCCCAACCACTAATAACCTTACTTCTTCGCTCTTACCTAAAATAACCTTCTCGATATTATGTATTAGCCTATACAAATCTTCATTATTCATTTCTTCCTCCCATGGTAATCTGTTAAATAATATGTGCCTGGCTGGAATTGAACCAGCAACATTCAGTTCCGAAGACTGACGCTCTATCCAATTGAGCTACAGGCACATTAAAATTATTCCCGGCTAGCGCTCTATCCAATTCCCGCCCAATAATTTTATTTTTTCTGGGGCGGGACGAGAGCAGGTCAGATTATCTCGCATCTATCGCCAAAAATTTCTTTTATTTCTTCCAATTTCTTCTGCTCAACACAAGCTAGATTAGTTTCGGTAGTAACCCGCACCGGCGAATTAAGCTGAATTCTATCGGGTTTTATCCTCTCTATTGCTTCCTGCAACAATTTGATATGCGCCGAAGAATCATTACTCCCCTTAATTAACATAATCTCCAGCCAAATCTGTCCCGTATATTCTTTTCGAAAAGCAATCAATCCATCCAGTATATCCTGCACTTTAATGCCCGCTGCAGGCCTGTCAATTTTGTTAAAAACATCCTGGTTGGCCGCATCTAGCGAAGGTATTACCAGATCGGCATGAGCCAACTCCTTGCGCATTCCGGCTAAATTCATTAAAGATGCATTAGTGATTACAGCTACAGGCTTATGCGCCAGGCCTTTAATCTGTATTATTAAATCACCCATACGGCTGTTTAAAGAAGGCTCGCCGGAGCCTGACATAGTAATAAACTCCATGCTTTCTTTTTTAGTTATATTGTTAAATAACCACAACCTTAGTTCTTCAATAATCTCAGAAATCAAAACATACTCGCTGCGATCCTGTGTCTTATGGTTGGTCTTGCCTAATTGGCAATAAATACAGTCAAAACTACAGATTTTATATGGAGTGAGACTTATGCCTAAAGATAATCCTAATCTGCGGGATTTTAGGGGGCCGTAAATGTATTTCATGCAGGTATTATATCATAAAACATAGGAACAAAAAACCCCGCACTTTTTATTTATTCAAGAGTTTTAATACTTTGGATTTTACATCCACTTGAATATTAAAAAGGTGCGGGGCTAGAATTTTAAATTACCTTCTTATTTTATTTCCAATATAGAATTCTGGCTGCCAAATGAATTGTAAACTGTATTTTGGCTCTTTGGATCAGAAATCCAACTTCCGTCTACAAAAAATTTATACTCATACTTACCTGGCTTTAAGGATACCTTAGCCTTCCAAAAACCTGTTGTATCTTTCTTGGCCACTGTCTTA
>JAHKBC010000186.1 GCA_018825725.1 Candidatus Omnitrophota bacterium | reverse complement strand
CTCGAGGGGCTGGCCAGGAAGGAAGTATCTTCTTTAAATGAACAGTTTCTTTTTTGGCAGGAGAGCGTTTTTAATCAGGAATATACGCTTGCAGAAGTCGGGTTTAGGATTGCTAAAAGCTTCAGGTTTTATCAAACCCAGGAGATTGCCGAGATAATCCGAAATCTCCCCCAGGAGAAAGTCCAGCTAATGCATCTTAGCATGCTGCAAGAGGGGCAAGATATTGCTGCCAGAGAAAACCCCGGATTTACTCCTGTGGGGCTTTTTACTTTTGAATCCCTGACTAAGAGCGGAATCAAGCGGAGCGTTTCCAGTTCAGCGTTAACTAAAGAGTCAGACAGGCTCTTTGGGAGGCGGCTACAGAGTATTGAAGGAATAGGAATTAAAATAGGGCAAGTTACTTCCAGTGAGCTTTATGGAATAATTAGAAGTTATGAGTTTTCCTCCCAGCAGCCGCGCGCTCCGAATGCGGAAGAATTAAACGCCTCTTCCTTATTAAATAATTATTCAGATGCACCAACTCCAGAAAAAATAAAAAATAAAATCTCCGTAATGGAAAGAAAAGTCCAAAAGATTAATGCAGAGATAAATATTATAAGGGCTTCAGGCGTAATTTTTAGCAAAAGGCCGATGAGCGCGGGAATAAACCAGGAGTCCAGTTCTCCGGTAAGAAGAATTGTCAGGTATTTTCACGGAAGCTCTCTTGATAAATTTATGTTAATTATGAAGTCAGGAAGGATACTGCCGATTGACGAGAAAGGAAATAAGTCCAAGCTTTTTTTAACCGCCGCGACGTCTGATGGCCCGGGTTATTTTTCCCAGGGTATATTATTATGGGTTAATGCCGCCGGCCTTTTAGGCCTGGGTATAAAACCCGAGAAAGAAGATCATACAAATTATTATATCGTCAGGCAAGAAATACCGTTAATTCCTTGCGTAGAAGTTGTGGAGTATTGCAGGGTTATTCGCGACCCACTTTTACTTAAACAGGTTGATGCTTTGGCAATAAAGATGAGGATTATTCAAAACACAGTTTACCAGGAAAGCAGAGCTTGGCTTGATGGTTTGATTTTAGGAACGACATGTTCTTCTCCGCTAAGCCGGCTTTATCCTTGCCGGTTGTGCTTTATTTCGGAACAAGGTTTTACGCCGTGGATAACGGATTCCTGTGAGATTATGCAAGTGCTCGGTTCGAGAGAAGAGAATGTGAGTTATTATCCTGCAAAGATTATAGTAAAACGTCTACAAAATGAAATTCGGCTGCTGCCCGGTTTAAAAGAGATTAGGCTTACCTTCCGTACCCCGCTGCAAAGATTGTTTTATTATCGATTGTTCTACCTTCCGTACCCCGTTGCAAAGATTGTTTTATTATCGATTGTTCTACCTTCCGTACCCCGCTGCAAAGATTGTTTTATTATCGATTGTTCTACCTTCCGTGGCTGGTGGGGGACAATCGCTTCTTTGCAACGGGGTTCGGCTGGTGGGGGACAATCGCTTCTTTGCAACGGGGTTCGGCTGGTGGGGGCCTTCTCTGGGCAGCAGCCCTGTAAATAAATCTTCCAGCCCGGTTGATGAACAGCTGCGTATCGATTGTGATTTGAATAATGGCGTGAAGAAAAGCGTTAGAGGCAAGGCGCTTTTACTTTCCAAACAATTCAATCTTCCTGATGCCAGGTATTTGAAACTAGTTTATGTCTTAAGATGCCTGGACCATATTTACGGGCGGTTAGCAGATGTAGATGTCCATTATAAGTCTTTTTTAAGAAAGCCTAATCCCCAAAAATCCCTGGAAGAATTAATGGGCAGGCTTTTTAATATGGGGAAGGAAGCAGAGGTTTTGAAGGTAGACATATCAGATACCGATTGGCTGAAGAATACTGTTGATGAGGATTTAGAGTCAAACCTTAAAGGTTTCAGTATTTTCGGTAAAAGTATGCTTGAGATATATAAGGATATTTTGTCCAATCCGTACCTGATTCCAGCCTTAGGCTCGGACAATAATGATGAGGCGGAGAAATTCGAATCAGAGATAGCTAGGGTATTTGTTTCGGTAAAAACAATTCTTGATGGGCAAAAAAGGCTTTTAGAGCGTTCCAGGCCTTATGCCAGAGAGGAGAATGGGGTTGTTTGTGGATTATACAAGGAACAGATAAAGGTTTTATTAGAAGAGAAAATTCAGCGTATCCGCGAATCAAAAACGTATTCCTGGGCAGGGTTTATTATCCTGGAGGCGCTGAATGATATAGGGGATAAATCGAGGAAGCTGGAAGAAATAGACCATAAGAGCAACCAGTATAGCTTTAATAGAGAACTTTACTTATTGCTTGCAGATATTTTTCAGGAATCGCTGTGGAGATATAGTTATTATGTAAGGAGCATACAGGAATACCTGAATAGGCAGCTTAAAATGAGAACCTTTAA
Source organism: Candidatus Omnitrophota bacterium (assembly GCA_018825725.1). Taxonomy (GTDB): domain Bacteria; phylum Omnitrophota; class Gorgyraeia; order Gygaellales; family Profunditerraquicolaceae; genus JAHKBC01. The sequence goes on along the minus strand of JAHKBC010000186.1, from coordinate 933 downwards.
CTTAAAGGAATCAATCGCTGAAATGTTTAAGGAACTTGATGACCGCCCGGAAACAGATGAACCTCAGGTCAGGCGTATGGTTATAGCGATAAAGACTTTCTTAAAGAACGCTGCATATTATCTGAAGGATGAATACGTCAGCTACCGGCATCTTTTATTTGACCGGGCAATAGCAGATAGCCTTGAGGAGCTTGCCGGAAGCGGCACCGATTTTCTGAAGCCGACATTCGAGCATTTGATCGATATGCTGATTGAAAATATTGAAGATGTTGCCCGGATAGATGAAAAAGAATTAATCGAAGACAAAGAGCCGTTGGTTTTGTGCCTGAATGATATACCCCGGCCGGGTGAATTCGAGATGGCCAGGGCCCGTTTCGGAAATAGGATAGTTGCGGTTATCAATACCGTTGGCAGCCCGGGTTCGCATTACGCCTTCAGCGCTCAAAAGGAAAATATACCGGTATTGATCCTGGATAATCCCCGTGATTTTGATAGGCTTATCCATCAGCAGGAGATGCTTATTGTCTCAGGAAGGACCGTTGTTTTAAATGCGCGTGAGGATGCCGAAGAGGAGTTTATATCAGCTCAGAAAGAAGAGAACTTGTTGAGAGAATATTATTTACACCAGGGAAAAGAATTACTTAATTTAGGTTTTCGTTACCTGCTGGTTAATGATACGGTGCATCCTGATGCTCAAGGGACGGGTCTATACAGGACAGAGCTGGCTGGAATTTATCAGGGAATTGTACCTGCATCTTCGCTAGAGTTACAGGAATTCTTTAGGGGCATCTTAGAAATTTCGGGAGCCAAACTTGTTGATTTTCGAGTATTGGATTTAGGCCAGGATAAGAAGCCAGGGTGTTTTATCGGAGTAAACTATCACGGTAAGAAATGGTATTTGGAGACTGCTCTGGGAATCGACACAGTCAAGAT
>JAHKBC010000185.1 GCA_018825725.1 Candidatus Omnitrophota bacterium | reverse complement strand
TGAAAAGGTATTAAGGACCTTCCTTGCTTTAGATAGGAACTTTAGAGAGATTTATTCTCTGCACGGTAGATTTAAAGATAAGGCTATTGTCTTATGGGGGAGATATAGAGACGATATCTATGATGGGATAAATATTTATTCTATTGGCAATCCTTGGTTTATTACTACGTTATGGCGTATACGATACCTTATGGTAGTAATAAAACAGATGTTAATTACAGGACAAATAACTATAGAAACTAAAACGCATTTGGAATTTTTAGCAACATTCGGCATCGATACAGCAGCATTTAATTTAGACGTCGGTAACATTATAACTAATAGAGATACAAAATTTTTAAAATTAATTGATATTTTACTGAATGCGGTTGATAAAAATATCGAAACTATCCTTCAATTTATCCCCCCGAATGGCTCTATCTCTGAACAGATAAATAGAACCACAGGCGTTCCTCAAGGTGCAAGAAACCTTATTTGGTCACACAGAGAGATGGTAAGGACTGCTATTCAGCGAAAGAACCTTTTGGATTTAATTAAGCAATTTAGAAGAGATGACTGTATTATCCTTCACTTAAATAGTCGAGCAGTAGGAGCCAAAATAAAGAATGGTCGGGTTATATCCGGAACATTTAAAGATATTGAAAGAATGTTCCCCAAGATAAAAGAACTGGGTTTTGGTGCTGTTTATCTTATGGGGATACACCCAGTCGGGAACCTTTCTTTAAAAATAAACAGAGAAGAAAAAGATGACCCTGAAGCATCCCTCTATTTTGTAAGGGATGAAAGTGGCCAAATAATTAGTGTTATAAGAGAAAGATTTTTCGTGGGAGATGAGACGCGGGTTGGTAGTTGCTTTTCAGTAGCCGACTATTTAGCCGTGAACCCCGAATTAGGCGCGATAGAGGATTTTAAACGTTTGGTAACTAAAGCGCATTCAATAGGCCTAAAGGTGATTATTGATTTTGTGGGAAATCATACCGCTGCAGATAGCAAAATAGTAGAAGAGCATCCTGAATATTATATCCATAGAACATTGACGCCAGAAGAGGCAGGTCTTTCAGACAAAGACCTCCTCGACTATTATCCTGGCTACTTTGTCCACTACTCAAGAAAGTTACGCCAGAGGATAATGGTAGCTCATGGCAAGCATCCTGATTATGCAGCTTGGACTGATACCGCTCAACTTGATTATACAAATCCTGATTTACGTCAATATATGCTCAAGGTAATAAAATTCTGGCTGCCTTTGGTAGATGGATTACGCTGTGATGCTGCATTACTTCTATTCCGTAATCAAATAAGAGCGGTATGGTACCCTAGCCTTCCAGAGGAAGAATTTAACCGAAGGCTGCCAAAGGAGTTTTGTGAAGAGATGATAAAGGCAGTAAAGTCGGTTAACCCCGGTTTTATCTTCATTGCTGAATCTTTCGGACTGCAGCAAGGTGAACCGCAGCAACACGGTTTTGATATTACTTATGATAAGTATATATATGACCTTCTTGCGCCATTTTATCATAATCTGCCAGGGGCCAAGGATTATTTGAGGCGTTCACCTTTAGGATATTTACAGAGATGCCTGCACTTTATTGAAAATCATGATACGCAAAGGGCGCGGATAGAATTCAAAGAGGCAGCGCAAGCAGTTGCAGCAATCCTCTATACTATCCCGGGCAATCCCTTATTTTATCAAGGCCAGATTGAAGGGGCTACACAGCCCTTAACCGCTTCTATCATCACTCCCGGAATAGGCGAAACGGTTAACCTTGAGGCCAGGGAATTTTATCGGAAGCTATTGTGTATTATTAACGAACCGGTTTTTCGCTATGGCAACCTCTCGGTTTTAGACTCTCCCAATGAAGTATTTGCATATGTACGGCATTGGCAGGATAAGGTTATTTTAATTCTCGTAAATTATTCAGACAATCCTGTGCCTATAACCCTTTCCCTAAAGAACATCAGTATTGATATTAAGGATTCCTCAGATATTTATTACTTTCTTGCAGATAAACTTTCAGGGAATACTTTTATCCAGTCCGGCTCGGATTTACTTAACAACGGTTTCTCCTGCACATTGAAAGGATATCAAATCTTTATTCTTGACGTTGCGTCTTACGAACATTCCTCTTCACCTATCAAGCGCATCGGGATCCTCACCGGCGGCAGGCAGGTGCAGGTTTGCTACTCAGGTAATGACCGAGAAGAATACCTTAAAACAAACCAGGCGTTATCAACACTTCAGTCCAGCTCGCCGGTGGAGTCGAGAAAAGTATTCGCCAGCTCGCCGATAAGTGGAAATGGGGCTGCGAGATTAGAGAGGACGAAACAAGGGGTTGATGAAAATATTAAAGATAAAATAATAGCTGCGCGGATTAAGAATTGGCTGGATATGCCTGTTCCTCCTCGCAGATTAGGCAATATTATTTCTCAAAAGAAATGGGAGACGTTAGAAGGGCTATTTTCTCAAGAT
>JAHKBC010000184.1 GCA_018825725.1 Candidatus Omnitrophota bacterium | reverse complement strand
TGACCCGCCTTTTATTACCAGCACGCTGCAGCAGGAGGCTTTTAATAAGCTTAAATTCAATTCTACCAAGACAATGATAGTCGCCCAGCAGCTTTATGAGGGGATTGATATCGGAGAAGATGGCCCGGTCGGTTTAATAACCTATATGCGTACTGATTCTACACGCGTAGCCTCAGAGGCAATGAGCGAAGTTAGGGACTTAGTTTTGAAAAGGTTCGGAAAAGATTACCTTCCTCAGGAACCCAATATCTACAAAGTTAAGAAGTTTGCTCAGGAGGCGCACGAAGCTATCCGGCCGACCCAAATCAGCCGTCCAGCCGAATCTTTAAAAGATTTTTTATCTGCTGAGCAATATAAACTTTACGAGATTGTTTACAATCGTTTTGTAGCCAGTCAGATTAATCCGGCTGTTTATTTAACCACCAAAGTCGAGATTCAGGCCGCAGAATACCTCTTTAATGCTTCTGGCAGCAACCTTATTTTTGATGGTTTTACGGCAATATATAATAAAAATAATGAAGAGGATGAGAAGAAAACAACTCTTCCTGATTTAGAAAAGGGGGAGGTTTTAAACTTGGTGGAATTGCTTGCTTCCCAGCATTTTACTAAGCCGCCGGCAAGGTTCTCTGATAGTTCTTTAGTTAAGATCCTGGAAGAAGAGGGTATAGGCAGGCCTTCTACCTACGCGCCTATAGTTTATACCTTGATTATGAGAGACTATATCCGTAGGATAAAAGGGTATTTTCATCCCAGCGAACTGGGTTTTAAGGTGGTTGATTTACTGGTTGAATATTTTCCTTCTATTCTGGATACTAAATTTACCGCGACCATGGAGGAGAAGCTGGATGATGTTGAAGAGGGTAAATTTGATAAAATTAAGGTTCTTAATGATTTTTTCCCCTCCTTTAAAAAAAGTTTGGATTTTGCGCAGGATAATATAAAAAAAGAGGTAATTGTTACTAATGAAGTCTGTGACCAGTGCGGCAAGCCTATGGTTGTTAAGTGGGGCAGGAAGGGGAAATTCCTGAGCTGTTCCGGTTTTCCGGATTGCAAAAAGTCTAAATCTATTACTACGGGAGTGAAGTGCCCTGAACCCGACTGTGGCGGTGAGTTAATCGAACGGCGTTCCAGAAGAGGTTTTTTCTTCGGTTGTTCTAATTACCCCAAATGCACGCATATATCCAACACTCTGCCCCAAACAGAGAAAACCGCCACGGAATAGGTGTGACGGTTTGCTAAACGCTTAAAAGTCCGTAATTATGGAAAGGTACATCGAGAAATTTATCCGTTACCTGGAAATAGAAAAAAATTATTCCAAGCATACGATTTTAAATTATCGGTTGGACCTCCAAGATTTTCAACTATTTTTTAAAGACGAGCTGATAGAAAAAATAGATTATCTTGGTTTAAGAAAATACCTGGCTAAACTTAAAGAAAAAAACTTGAGTACGCGCAGTATCTCCAGGCGCCTTTCAGCCTTGCGAACTTTTTTTAAATTCCTCCTACGGGATGGTTATATAAAAGCAAATCCTGTATTAAGCCTGGCCAGCCCGAAACTAGACAAACACCTTCCTGCGTTTCTTACCGAAGAAGAAGCATTGCTTCTTATACAGGCGAGTACCACTGATAATGAGATGGGTTTAAGGGACAGGGCTATTCTGGAGACATTCTATAGTACAGGTATGCGTATCGGTGAGCTGGTTTCCTTAAGTATTGATGATTTGGATTTTATCGGTTGCATAGCCAAGGTTATGGGTAAAGGTAAAAAAGAACGGATTGTGCCTATAGGGGATACGGCAATAGGGGCGATAAGAAAATATCTTGATCAGCGTAGCCATAAACAGTCAGCCCTCTTTTTAAATAAAAACGGAAATAGGATAACTGACCGGGGGGTCAGAAACATTGTAAAGAAATACATCCTTATTGCCGGAATAAGGCATGGGGTATCCGCGCATACCTTTCGGCATTCTTTCGCCACGCATCTTTTAAACCGCGGAGCAGACCTGCGTAGCGTGCAGGAGCTTTTGGGGCATGCGAATCTATCTACTACCCAGATCTATACTCATTTGACCACCGACAAATTAAAGAGTGTTTATCATAAGGCGCATCCCCGGGCATAGGGGAGATAGAAAAGAATAGGTATAGGTAACTCTATCTAAGTTATAAAATATGAGTATATTATACGATTTGATATTTCTGATATTTGCGGCGGTTAACCTGCCGGTTTATTTATACAAAAAGAAGTTTCATTCCGGATTTACCCGGCGTTTAGGGTTCTTGCCGAAGGATCTATCTTTGAACTGCCCTATATGGGTTCACGCCGTAAGCGTGGGAGAGGCCTTAGCGGTAAAAGGGCTGGTCAGGG
>JAHKBC010000183.1 GCA_018825725.1 Candidatus Omnitrophota bacterium | reverse complement strand
GGGTTATTATCTGCTATTGTTGTTGTAGCTATCCCCAAGAGTGTTTATACTTTATGCTTTGGTTTTGGTAATGAGGTTTCTTATTGGAATCATATCTGGCCTAAACTTTACACCCTTTGTGACCCCTGGGATAAGGTAAACTTGAGCATATATTCAATTTTTGCCAAAGTATTGCTACCATTTGCAAAACCGGAATTAGCGCGCCTTCTTTTCTTTATTTTTAGCCTATTATTTTTAATATATATTACGATTACGCTTATTAAGCGTTTTTATCCGGAAAAGCCCAATGAACCTTTATTACTGGCAGGCTTGGTCGCGCTCTGTTTTGTGATCAGCCCCTGGGTGCATGAGACGCATTATGTAATTCTGATCTTTCCTTTGATAATTAGCTGGCTGCATTTAGGTTGTTTTTTCTCCCGGAGTTCTTTTGTTTTATTTGGAGCTTCTTATTTTTTAATTGCGCTTAAATATTCTTTTGCGCGGTATTCTTTATTTTTTACGGGTCCTTTGTACATATTTGCTGCCGGTAAAACGTACGGGTATATACTTTTATTTATTCTTATTTGTCAATTATTAAAAAAGGTAAGCATGCTTCAGGATAATATTTCCAAAATATTGGTTGTAAATTTAGGCGGAATAGGCGATGTTTTATTGTCCACTCCGGCTCTGCGCGCGTTAAAAGATGCTTATCCTAAGGCCAAGCTAGATATGCTAGTTGTGCCTCGCGCCAAAGAAGTATTAAAGCCACTTGGTTATGTTGATAAAATTCACTATTTGTATCTTGGCGGCGGATTGTATGGGCTATTGGTTAATGCGGCGAATCTTTTAATGCTAAGAAAGTCGAAGTTTGACCTGGCCATAAATATGCGCACCCTGGTATCCGGTTTTAGCGCTTTTAAGATTGGGTTCTTGCTAAAAATTATCAGGCCCAGAATCAAAGCCGGAAGAGATACACGGGAAATGGGCGGTTTTTTTGATTTAAAAATACCGGAGTCATTTTTCGGAGACAAGTTTGAGATGGAGTATGATATTGGGCTTGTAGAAGAACTGGGAGCAAAGGTTGTTAGCCGTAACATAGATTTTGTGATCAATGATTCTGCGTATCTGGACATTAGCCGGATATTACAGACTGAAGGTGTAGCCGATAGTGACAAGATTATCGGCCTGCATTTAGGAGGTAAGCCTTCGCACCGCTGGCCCTGGCAAAATTATCCCCAGCTAATTTCAGCCTTAAAGGAAAAAACCGGGGCAAAATTTGTAATTACCGCGGAGAATGAAGATGCGGGAAAAATAAATAAAATATTCGGTAACACGCCTGGTATAATCAATCTTACGGGAAGGATAAGTTTTTGGGAATTAGGCGCGCTTATTTCGCGTTGCTTTTTGTATGTTACTAATGATACTGCTAATATGCACCTGGCGGCAATCCTGAAAACTCCGCTAGTAGCTATATTCGGGCCGGGATTCTTGAAGCGTTACGACCCGCGCTGTATATCTTCAAGCTCGTATGTCATTTATAACGCAGTGGATTGTGCCCCTTGCAATAAAATAAGTTGTAGTTCGCTTAAATGCCTAAAAAACATATCTGCGCAGGATGTAGTAGATGCAGCTATGGGCTTATGGCGGGAAAACTCCGAACATAGCGTGGAGTAAAATAAACCATATGCACCGAGACTAAATCCTGTCCAGAGGGCAGGATAAAATTAAACAAAACGCCAGAGGCTGTTTAATTTTAAACAATTATTATATGCTGAATAAGATTTATAATTGGCTGCATAAGTCAACCTCCAAATGCGATGAGCGTAACGAGTACTCTGCAGGCTATTGGCAGAATCAGGTGCGCCAGGCAGCCTTGTTGTATTGCAAAAACATGAATGGCCGCATCCTTGAGGTTGGCTGCGGAGAAGGTTTGTTTCTGGCAGAATTAGCTAAGGCTAATCCCGGCCTAGAATGCGTAGGCGTAGATAATAATCAGGAGAGAGTAAGCCAGTCCCAGGCGAGAGTAAAGGAGGCGGGACTATCTAATGTAAATATATCTTATGCTGACGCAAAAGGGCTTAAGTTTAATGATAGCTATTTTGACGCAGTGGCCTGTATTAATGTTTTTTTTAACCTGCCTTCATTGAAAGTGGTCAACTCTGTATTAAAAGAGATTTGTCGGGTAAGTAAATCATCCGGCAGAATTATCTTTGATGTGCGTAATGCCGGTAATCCTCTGCTTAAGATCAAGTATAAGCTAGCGCCATTTTATGACCCAACAGTCAAGAATCTGCCCTTAAATACCTATAATCTTAGTCAGGTTAAGAAGATGCTTCAAGAATGCAGGCTTAAGTTAATAGATTTTAAATTTATCGGGTTTCCGAAAAACATGTTTTCTCCGATAATCATCTTTAAGGCACAAAAATGATGCGCGGAAAGGTCCCTATTATCAGTTCTTCTTTTGGCATAAGGGAATTACTTTTAAGCTTATTCCTGAATAAAAAAAACGCCCTTAATGATTTTGCTGCTTGGATTGCCGGTTACCTTGGGTGCAGGGATGTTTTCTTGACTAATTCCGGTATAACCGCTTTTTTTGTTATTCTAAAGAGCTTGTCTGCCAGAGATTTATACAGGAATGAAGTAGTTCTGCCTGATTACACCGCTTCGAGTTTGGTTGTGGCGGTTCAGGCTGCAGGTTTGCGAGCGGTTTTATGCGATGTATCCTTGTCTGATTTTAATATTGATAAAGATAGCGCGCTTGCTCTGGTTACGGATAAGACTTTAGCAATAGTACTTCCGCATATGTTTGGCATTCCAATACCCTGGGTTAAACAGATAAAAGAAAATGTCCCTGAAGATGTGGTTATTATTGAAGATTGCGCTCAGGCTATGGGAGCTAAGGTAGGAGGGGTAAAGGTCGGAAGCTTGAGCGATGTATCTTTCTTTAGTTTTGGACGCGGGAAAAACTTCCCACTCTACCAGGGAGGATGTATTTGTATAAATAATGCTCTGCTATCGGATAGTATAAGAAGGGAGTATAGCAGGTTACCAGAACCCGGTTTTTCTTATATCGTAGGAATATTTGTTAAATGTTTATTGTTTTCTTTAGTTTCACGCAGGCTTGTCTTTGCCTGGCTTCACCGGTTGGTAGAGTTTTATAAGGATAATAAGCCTTCCAAAAGTTTTGAAATTATGAGAATGGATATTTTACGCTCATTACTGGGCCTTACCTGCAAAGAAAAATTTGATTCTATCATTACGGGGCTTAACCGTAATGGCCTGTATCTGGTTAATAATCTAAAAGATATGGAAGATAAGATAATCCTGCCCCAATTAGCTCAAAACACTTATCCTGTTTTTAATCGTTTCCCTCTGTTATTAAAAGATGAGTGCAAAGTTAAGTTATTGCAACATAGATTATGGGAGGCAGGTATTGAGAGTTCGCGGATGTACCGGAAGCCGTTGCACAGGCTATACGAGTTAGGTTATGCACCTGAGGCTTTTTTGAATTCCTGTTTTGTTGCCGGACACCTTTTGACACTCCCGCTGCATCGGTTGGTTTCTGATGCGGACCTGGATTTAATGCTAGGTATTATCAGAGAGGTTCTATAAATGCTGCCCCTGCGTAATATAAAGCGGTTTATAGCTAAGGCAGTAAAACAGCCTGGTTATGCCCTGAGGGTATTCTTAAAGCGCTCTCATGCTTACCTATATTATAGGCTTGCTCGCGGTATAAGCAGCCCACCGGAAGCAATTACTTTCTTTTTGACTCATAAATGTAATCTGCATTGTAAGATGTGCGGACAGTGGGGAGAGGGCGGAGTAACTAAAAAAGAGGGAGCCGGATTTGTTGAACAGGAGCTGTCATTAGGAACTATTCAGGCGCTTTTGGATGAGGTAAGTGGTTTTTATCCGAATATAACCTTGTTCGGAGGTGAACCATTGCTATACAAGAATATAATCCAGGTTATTCGAAGCATTAAATCGCGTAGTTTGCACTGCCTGATGATTACTAATG
>JAHKBC010000182.1 GCA_018825725.1 Candidatus Omnitrophota bacterium | reverse complement strand
GGGACTGTCCCCGACTTTTTGATATGAGTTGACAGGGGATTGAAGGTGTGGTATTTTAATCAAAAGGAGTTTTTATGAATAAGAGAAAAATAAAATTATTTTTTCAGTTTCACTGGATAGGAATACTCATAAGTATTGCCTGCGTCATCGTGGCAATTTCGCTGGTTTTCTTTTTAAGCAACACTATCAGCGCTTGGAAAAGCTCTGATTCTTATTTAAAGAAAGCCTCTCTTGCTCAGTATGGGCTTTTTTTCTACATCATTTTTATTACACAAATATTAACCCTACCTTTACATGTTGCCCTTTATACTTGGATGCTGCAAGGGGGCTATAAGAATTTTACCAAAGTCCAGGCTAAGACCAGTAAAGGTAAAGACATAAGTATTCACTGGACTGATGTTATTGGCATGGAAGAAGCCAAGCAGGAAGCGGCGGAAGTGGTAAGATTAGTCATGGATCGGGTAGAAGTTCAGAAGATCGGGGGAAAGATTTTAAGAGGTATTTTGATGATGGGGCCTCCGGGTTGCGGGAAGACTTACCTGGCTAAAGCCATTGCCACTGAATCCAACATTCCGTTTATGTCAATGTCGGGCTCAGAGTTTATTGAAATGTTTGTAGGCGTGGGCGCCAGCCGTGTACGTAAGCTTTTTAAGCAAGCCCGCCAACTGGCTTATACTGAAGGCGGCTGTATAATATTCATTGATGAACTTGATGCGGTAGGCGCGCAGCGTTCAGTTGACCGTGGTTCTGGCGGCCAGACCGAGTCCAACACCACCTTGAATCAGCTTTTGATCGAAATGGACGGCATGAAAGAAAAAGATTACAACATCATAATTATCGGCGCGACCAACGCTCCGGAAACCTTCCTGGACCCGGCGTTATTAAGGCCGGGCAGGTTTGATCGTAAGATTTACGTTGATTTGCCGAATTTAGAGGAAAGAGAGCATCTTTTTGATTATTATCTTAAAGATGCTAAGTACGATTCCACGGTGGATAACAAAAGGTTGGCGAGATTAACTGTGGGCAATAGCCCTGCGGATATCGCCAACCTGGTACATGAGGCAGCTTTGATTGCCGTGCGCAATAAAAAGCAAGCCATTTCCATGAAAGAGGTTACTGAAGCTTATGACCGGGTGGAAATGGGAATTAAACATAAAATAGTATTTAGCCAGGAAGAACGGATAAAAATTGCCTATCATGAGGCAGGCCATGCGATTTCCATGTATTTTTTGGCTCCGCATAAAGATGTGTTTAAAGCTACTATTCTTGCCCGAGGCGGCGCTTTAGGGTTTGTCATGCCTCAGCCGCGCGAAGAAATTCACGTGCGCACCAGGGACCAGTATTTAGGGGATATCAAAGTAAGCCTGGGCTCGTATGCCGCAGAAAAACTAAAATTAAGAGTTACCACTTCTGGTGTAGGCTGGGATTTTACTACTGCCATGTGGATTGCCCATCATATGGTTTGGGAATGGGGGATGGGAAAATCCGGGTTAGTCGGTAACTATGCTTCTATTGCCGCCATGCCTACGCAAATCGGGGTATTTAAGGGGGAGAATGTTTCTTACGTTTCCGAGAAAGTAAAAGAGCAGCTTAATTCCGAGGTTCAGGAAATACTCCAGGAATGCCTTAAGGAAGTGGAGGTATTGTTGATCAAAGAGTCCAGCCTCCTTGACCGCTTTGCCGAAGAATTACTGAAGAATGAAGAGCTAGATTATGACCAGATTGAAGCTATTTTTAAGGAATTTAACAAAACCCGGCCCCCAATAGTCCGAGTCCCGGCAATGCCCCAGAAAAAAGAAGTCCCCTTTAATCCCGGGCCTCAACCTTCCTGAAACATGAGCCTAGCGTAAAAAAGAGCTAGCCTATGACTAAAGCCATCCGGTTCTCAGGTAATTCCCCAGAATTTGGCTTCCTGTTGAGTCTTTCTTTCTGCATTTTTTTATTAACCGGCTGCTTTTCCAGCGATTTTCAACCTAGCTATAAAGAAGCGGATATCCCCGCGAATATTAAAAAGATTTGCCAGGAAGAGTACAAACTTAATGTGGTTCCCCTCAGGGCAGGTAATACCTTATGGG
>JAHKBC010000181.1 GCA_018825725.1 Candidatus Omnitrophota bacterium | reverse complement strand
TGCTAAAGAGTGGAATAATCTTATTGATCCTTTCAGGGTAATTACTAAGGATGCGACTCGAGCAATAAGTCCAAAAATTGGCGTAGGGGGATATTATTTAGGAAAAGGAGGTTTACCTCTACTTACTACAGCGGTAACTCTAGGCGCAATTAATTTTGCGCCTTTAGAGGATGATACAAAGCAATTCTTAAGTAATACGGCTATTATTGCCGGATCTTTCCTTATGTTCCGGCGCATGAGGGGCGTTGAAGAGGGCGGAGGAATAAAGGAAGCGTTGGTAAAGACAGCAAAAGAAGGCGACCAGGCGGTCAAGTGGTATAGCCAGAAAGGGACCCATGTGTTGGCTGCGCTTACTCCTTTTGCCGCTTCAACTTATTTTGATGATACCACCTTGGCTAAAGTTGGCCTGAGCAAAGATGCATTATTTAAGATTGGCGTAGTAGGTATGATTGGCGCATTAGCCGGAAAAGAGATGTGGAAGAATAAATCCGATACCATTTTCGGTTCTTTAAAAGAATTGCGCCAGGCCAAGATTAAATCTTTAGGTATTGACTTTGCCAAGAACAACCTGGCCTATAAAACAGCAGCCGTTGTTACTAATAAATGGTTGTATTGGGGCACTACTTTAGGAACCACCTTCTTACCTCAAATTTACAATAGCTTTGCCGGAGACAACGCCTTCGAGAATAGTGCATTAAAAGAGTATCATGATAAGTTCATAGATTATAACATTCCTTTAATCATGATTGGTTTTGGAATTGTAGGCCCGGGCATGAAAGAAGGGGTGAAGGAAATTAGAGAAAAGGTAGGTTTGTTAAGAGAGGGTAGATTTAAAGAATTAGGGGTAGAATTCGGCAAAACTGCCTTGCCCATGATTCCTACTTTAGCAGTGGGTATGGCAGGGTATTATCCGATGCAAAAGTGGGCATTTGAAACCCAGGGAGGGTTTGCCAATGTGCTCAAGGACTTATTGGGTTTTGATGACTTTGCCGTGAATCTCAAGCAGTTCGGTGTTGTAGATAAGAGTATGTCTAACCAGGATATAATGAAGGTGGTTAACGAAAGAGGATATGATTGGGCGAATTACCAGATGCAAAGGAAGGGAATATTAAATTCTGATGCCCGCTATGAAGATAAATTAAAACTTTTGGAGCGCCTGGATAAGCATTTTATTTCCGATGGAAATGGCGGTGGGAAGTTTGATAAATTTTATCATTTTTTACAGGCTTCTGAATATGGTATTCAGGGAATTCAGGCGGCTTTATTCTTTGGCCCTACCATGTCCTTGGTGCGCCCATTTCTGACTAAAGGCTTGATGAACATCCCGGTTTTAGGAGAGTTGCAGGTAGTTTTAGGCGAAGGTGGCTTCAAGGATAGATTAATCCCCTTTAAACAGTTTTCCACTAAAGGAATAGCTAATCCTTTAGCTAGAAGAGGAGTGCAATTTGCTAATAGCGCGATAAAATTAATTGACTCAGCCCAGACATTAGCAGGAGAAGAGCAGATAAGGGAAGTTATAACTGGTAAATTATTCAAAGGTATGGTTGAGGCAGGAGGGTATAGGTTTGCTTCTGATCCTAATAGTTCAAAATCCGGCCTGGAGAAAAGTGGTTCTGAGTGGGTAGAGGAGTCTGCCGAGTCTGGTTCTGGCAGGCGGGTAGCGTCTTTAGCTTTTGTGAATTCCCGTGTTTTAAAGAGCCTGACCAGCGGACGCACGCAGCAATCCAGCGTCAATGACCCATCAATATCTGAACATGGAAGAGGGGTTCAACCGCACCGCACCTTTGTCAATCCGTCTATTGAGAATAAATTTAACCAGGGAAAAATAGAAATGGTTGACCCTGGTATTTTGCAGCATAATGGTATTAGTAATATTGTAATTCCTTCTGTTAGTTCTGAAGCCAGTATTGGCGAGACTGACCAGGCAAAAGTATATTTTGTCCCCGGCCTAAAAGAAGAAACCGGCCAAGACCTGCATATAGGAATACGTGAGGGCGGTATTTATCTGGACGCATCGCTTAAGTCTGACAGCGACGTATTCAGCCAACGGGTACAATATGGCGTTGAGCAGCTAGGTAAGCATCGCGCTAATGCTAAAAGTCAGAATATGCCTATTGGTGATTATGCGACAAATTATCTTAGTACAGAACAAGGCAAGGCTTTTATTGATAATTCGCATGAGAATAGCCAATATAAAGTTGATGACTCTACGTTTAACAGCCTATTTACTGCTCAAGTTACTGGCGTTGAAGGCATAGAAGGAGTACAGGTAGATGAATTTAATAATTTTGTTACTCTTGGCAGCCAGCGCCAGAGTGAGATTCTTAATACCATATCCGGAGTTATCAGCGATCCCGATCAGTCGATAAAGATTAACCTTGCCAATAATAAACGGGTTATTATTAATCAGGAAGCTACGCATTTTATTGATTCTACAAAAAACAAGATTGAGATGCG
>JAHKBC010000180.1 GCA_018825725.1 Candidatus Omnitrophota bacterium | reverse complement strand
ATTCATCTTTAAATTAGTATCATAGCCGGATAAATCCTCTTGGCTTAAAGAAAAATAGTGGGGGGCAGTCTCGCAAGTAACTTTAACTTTTCTTTTCTTGGCTTCAGATATAATCTCTACTGACTCCCGGCAACTGACATGGGCTATATGCAATCTCGCCCGGGCTTTTTCTGCCAGACGCACATCCCGTTCTACTCTTTTGTATTCGGATTCCCTGGCTATGCCGCGCAAACCCAACCGGGTAGAGGTCAATCCTAGATTTACCACTCCATTGTTGGAAAGCGATTTATCTTCGCAGTGACTGATTAATAACATCTTCTGTTCCCTGGCCTTAACAAGCGCCTTGAACATTAAATCCTGATTATCTATCGAGGCTCCGTCGTCTGAAATCGCAACTACTGCGTGTTTCTTGAATTTTGCTACTTCTGTCAATTCCTCACCCTTGCGGCCGCGGGTAATCGCTGCGCAAACCAACACATTATTTAACGCGGTATTCTTGATTATTTTTTGAAGCAGTTCAATATTCTCTTCCGAATCCATGGCCGGGGTGGTATTGGGCATGGCCAGGAGAGTAGTAATCCCGCCTTTTAAAGCCGCCCTGGTGCCGCTATTAACTGTCTCCTTATCTTCTCTACCCGGCTCTCTTAAATGCACATGCATATCCACTAAGCCCGGCAGGATAATTTTTCCCTTAGCCTCAATCACTTTATCTGCTTCGCATTTAATATCCCTGCTTATTTTAGATATCTTGCCATCTTTAACCAAAATGTCCTGGCAATCGTCTAAATTATTTTCCGGGTCAATTACCCGGCCACCTTTAATCAATATGGTTTTATTTACGCTCATCTTGATAGGGCTGGTTGTTTTACGCCATCTCCCTGGCTTGGGCAACTAAGAACAGCACTGCCATCCTTACGGCAATACCGTTAGTAACCTGTTCCAGGATAACTGAGTTCTCCCCGTCGGCAATCTCGCTGGATATCTCAATGCCGCGGTTGATAGGGCCGGGGTGCATAACTACGATGTCCTTCCTGGCTTTTTTTAATCTCTCCTTAGTAATCCCGAATTTCTTAAAGTATTCCAATTGATTGGGAAAAGCCTCTCCGGAATCCCGCTCAAACTGCATTCTCAAAACATTTACCGCATCGGCATCAGGTAAAACACGGTCAATATCGTCGCTGGTACTAACCCCCAGCTCCTGAATACCCAAAGGAATAAGCATTGGAGGAGCGCAAACCGTAACCTTGGCCCCCAGCTTGGTCAACCCCCAGATATTGGAACGGGCAACTCGCGAGTGGGCAATGTCTCCAACGATACAAACATGCAACCCCTCAATCCTTCCCAGCTTCTCCTTAAGAGTATAAATATCCAATAGAGCCTGGGTAGGATGTTCATGCCAGCCATCACCGGCATTGATTACGCTGATATCCAGGTTATTCGCCAGGATAGTTGCTGCTCCGGAAGAATTATGGCGCATCACGATAATATCAGCCTTTAAGGCCTGGATATTCTTTCCGGTATCAATAAGAGTCTCTCCTTTTTTCACACTGGAGGTCTCAGCAGCAATATTAATCACATCCGCAGACAACCTCTTTGCCGCCACCTCAAAAGAAACCCTGGTGCGCGTGGAAGGTTCATAAAAAAGATTAACTATTGTTTTGCCGCGCAGGGCAGGGACTTTTTTTATCTCACGGGTAGTAACCTCTTTAAAAGATTCGGCAGTGGCAAGAATAAATTCTATTTCTTCTTTGCTTAACTCTTCCAGCCCTAAAAGGTCTTTACGCGTCCAGCTCATCTAGAATCCTTATCTGCTACAACCACCTCATCCTTACCGTCTGTTTCACTCAAGCGCACCTCTACTGTTTCATTCTGAGCCGTGGGTAAATTCTTACCCACATAATCCGCACGTATTGGCAGCTCGCGGTGACCCCGATCAATTAAAACAGCCAATTGAATAGTTCGCGGCCGGCCAAAATCAATTAATGCGTCTAAGGCAGCCCTTATCGTCCTTCCGGTATATAAAACATCATCCACTAAAATGAGGTTCTTGCCGTTAATGTCAAAATTAATCTCGGTCTTATGCACAATGGGCTGGGCAGCAACTAAAGTCAGATCATCGCGGTAAAGGGTTATGTCCAGAATGCCTACGGGTATATCCATTCCTTCGATCTTCTTAATACATTCTCCCAGGCGTTTGGCCAGGTATGCGCCGCGGTTTCTAATGCCCACCAGACAAAGGCCTTCTATTCCTTTATTTTTTTCCAGGATTTCATGGGCAATGCGCATCAGGCTGCGGCTGATTGTGTCTTTATCTAATATTTTTGATTTATCCGTCATCTTTCGTTATACATTTATCCCTCGTTAAACACTTAAAAAACTTTCCTTAAACTCGGGATTATTTCGGCCGAATAACTTACGTTCACCGAAATTTAAATGGGGCTTCCGTAAATTATGGCCTCAATTAAAAACCCCTGGCGCTTATTTGCCAGAGGTCAGGATTTTGTTTTCTTATTATTTTATGCATATTTTCACCTTGCCGGCTTCTCAAGAGCCGGCTTAAAGGTTTCTTCACTTAGTGAATATAACACCTCATTTCAGACTTGTCAAGGTAATAATAAGAGGAGCGTTGTTCCAAGGCCTCTCTTGGCTGATAAACCGTAAAGGTGGGCAACGCCCCTCTTAAACTAACTTATAAATTATTGGCTTTAGGCTCAACTTCCCCAACCTCTATATTCGCCAAAGACTCTATGAATTCCTCTTCTAATTTATCTGATTCCGCTAAAACCAGAAGCTCTTTATACGCTGCTTCGCTTTCTACAACCCTCTCTTCTTCAAGCCGGAATACGCTTGCCAGGCAGGATAAGAGTTTCTCTATTTGTTTTTCCCCGAGATTATTTTGGCAACAAACCAACATGTAATCTTTGACTCTTTGGGCCGAAGGAATAATGCCGGATTTAAGCATATTCTCAATTTGTTTCCACTCCTGGTCAAGATTAATATCCAGAGCCAGACCTGAATAAGGAGTATAGGAGCCTGATAGCGTACGAATGGGTTGAATTGTAATCGGAACTGCCCGGAAATCAATACCACCGACTAGCGGAGAAGCAGCGCTGTCTTCCATTGATACTGTTTGTCTCGCCCATCCACTTAAAGCCCTGCCTAAAGCCTGCGCACTATCAATCTTTCTGTCCGCCGCCTCGCGAGCGATATTGATTAAACCCCGCAGCGATGCCTCGTTACTGCGGCCTGTATTGTCTAAATAATTCCTTATTATTTCACCTATTGCAGAGGTATCTGTCCTACGATGCTGATTATCAGCCTTGCCTTTTTGATTATAGCTTGACCTTCCAAAATCAGGCAATAATAATACTTCTTGCTTATCGGTAATATAGATATTGCCGGGGTGTATATCAGCATAGACAATACCCATCTCGTGCAAGGAATGGGTAATTTCTGAGACCTTTGCCAGCTGTTCTACTAAATCCACTAAAGGCTCTTTCCTGGCCATTGCTTCTCCCAGGGTCTGACCTGGAAGATGCGGTGAGATAAAATAATTATAACCTTCTGAATCCTGGCCTAGTTCACCGATTATGACCCCTTGTGGCTGATATTCTGCAACCTTACTTAGCGCCTCATATTCCCAGGCATTAGCCACGCTCCTTATCCAAACTTTATCACCTCTGGCATTTATAGCTTGCCTTATATTTTTATGGTCTGAAAATGCCCTCTCTATTCGATAGCGCTGTTGGTTAATAACCGCATCATTGCCGGGTCTTAAACGTCTTTGCATCGTAATATCATCCATAAACTTCCCAGGCGCAAAGCGGGTCTGTTCGCTGAGCTCTTGGGTTAAAGGAGAGGCTGCGCCGGATATTCTTCTTGCGGCCTCTAACGCTTTTCTCTTACCCTCTGCATTCATTCTAAAACGATACATTTTTGATTCGCTAGTGCTTGCTACAAGAAAAACCTCCGGATTTGCTACAGGCCAAGGAGTTATTATCTGTTCGAGGTATCTTTGGAATTCCGTCTCTTCTTCAATAGAAAACGCTCTTCCTGCGCTTAGAGCTGTCGGCTTCTCTTCATTAGCCTTTTTCCCAAGTATCCCTAACAAGGTTTTCTTGATATTCTCAAGCGCCGAGGAAGCCTGTCTACTCTGGTAATCTTTCAATTGCAAGGCTCTTTGATATATTCTGCTTCTGTTTCCCGTCTTTTCATCTGTCTGATCCGAATCTTCTAGTTGACGTTTCTTTTCCATTGCTTTTTTTCCCAGCTTATATGTCTTTGCTCCGGAGGCGCTATATCCTAGGACAATATATTTCTCTTGTTCCAACACCGAGAATCTTCCTTCTTCCTGGGCGCTTAAAAAATGCCTCCTGGCTATATCTCTGCCTAAAACATAGGCCAAATATTTATCTAACTCCGGAAAAGATGATACTGCCGCTGCCTGGCTGCCTACATTTTCTGGAACCCATTTTGCATTCACCCCCCAAGTTCCGTCAGGATTATACCAAACTATGCCTCTTTTTCTCAAGCCATCCAGTTCATTCTCTTGAGCCATATTTAAGTGTTTCTGTAAGGCAAAACCAATATTTACATCGCTTTGCCCGGACATATTTTCAATTGTTAAAGAGATAATTTTGTCAGGCATGCCCTTAATGGTGTTAATTGTTATCTGGCAATCAGGATAGCCAGTCCTAGTTAACATTACCGGCTTGCCCAACTCAAGACTTAAAGGAGCTCCTTCTACAGAGTACTTTCCCTCAGAAGAAACACTTATTGTGTAACCTGATATCTCACAAGTCTTCCCCGGGGCCAAGGTAAGAGTTATTTTTTCTTTTGACGGCAATTTTATATTAATCTCCTGCTCTGCGGCAGTTGCAGATTGCCTAATATCCGGTCCGGAAGCATACCCTAACCTATCTCCCATTACTTGTAATACCGGATTTAATAGCTGGACGGCTTGTCCGCTACCTATCTGCGCAAAGGTATATTGGCCATGCCCTCGATAATCCCAAACGTTAGATGCTAACGCCAAATCCGCCAAGTCTTCTAACAAGGTCAATATTATCTCCTGGCGCCGATCCTCTAATGTTTTAAATTCTTCCTGGCTACCAATTAACCAATTGGCTAACTCCTGGTTCTTTTCTATATTTTGATTTTCTAATTTTTGGAACATTATAGGTAATTCCTGGGCCTGCTCAAATACTGTCTGGTCATATACCCACATCGCGTATGCCCTGGCTAATGTCAACTCTTCTTTTGTTCCGTCTTTTACTCCAACTGCTTTTTTCATTTTCAAAAATAAACTTTTTAGCTCTTTACCTCTTTGTCTCTCCAATAGAGCGGCTTCTTGGGCTATAAGAAATCTAGCCCTATATTCTTCAAAGCTGCTTAATTCGCTAAATTTATTTCTTATTCCTGTTGCTAGCGCTATTGTCTTTTGGGCTTTCTTTCCTTCTTCAACAATAGGACTATGCCTCTCCAAAAGGACTTCTAACTGATCTTTATATTTCTCAAAAACCATATTCACCAAAGCCAATAACTGGTCAAATGGAAGGTTTTCTATATCAAGACCTGCAGTTTTCATGCTTGCTAAATACCGCGTAAGCTCTCCTGCGTCCTGTTGGAACAGGGTTGTTTTCAACTTACCCCCAACAAGCTTGCTGCTATTCTTATGCCTTAAATAACCGAAAAGCAAACCCAAGGCCCAGGCCTGGTCAATTGTTATCTTATAGAT
>JAHKBC010000003.1 GCA_018825725.1 Candidatus Omnitrophota bacterium | reverse complement strand
TGGTAATCCAGGCATTTTGCGCATTGGGAGGTGTCTTTATTATCGCAGGTTTCAAGGTTTTTATTCAAAAAGTGCCATTGTGGACAAATTAGCCAGTAATCATGAAGAGTAAACACAATAGGTATCCCTCTCTTTTTAATCTCGTTAATAATCGTAGTAGAAAGGAATATGAGGTGCTGGATGTGAACTATATCCGGCCTTATTTTGTCTAAAGCTCTGGCAAAGATTTCAGCGAGAGCATCGTTTCTATAGAACTTTTCAAAAGAGTCGCAAAACCTGAAGGTATTGTTAACAGTTAAAGTGCTCAATCCGCCAAACTCGCCTTCATTCAATTCGTATTCTCTTCTTTTCACATCACAGACTCTGTAGAAAACAAAAACCTCATTGCCCTTGGATAACTCTTTGGATAGATTATATGTATATATTTCGACCCCTGCCATATTATGAGGAGGAAAACTGTGAGCTATTTGAAGTATTTTCATGAGGTTATAAAGTGAGAACGCCCTGTCTTAACTTCGCTTACTAAAGAAAAAGCGGAATGTATCCTGCCGGGCAAATACCGGCTGTTAATGCCGGCTATTATACCAAATAATTCAGCCATACGAATAACCGGAGAGTAAAATAACCAGCCGATCTTATAAAACATGCCTCTATTCAGGCTTAAAACATACCCTAAATCTCTAACTATCTTATATATTACGTGCGCAGCCAAGATTGGCAAGTTTCGCCATGACCATATATTTAAAAGGCGATTATTTAACCTTGCGTCATCAAAGTATTTCTTAAAGGTTTTAACAAATGAATAATAAAAATTATGGGAATGCAAAACTGTGGATTTAGGCTCAAAAACAATCTTAAACCCCTTTTCCATAATCCGTTTGCTCCATTCTAAGTCTTCGCCGAATTCTATATTATTCTCAAATGGATACTTAAGCAGAATGTCCTTTCTTATGGCACAACTAATGCTTTGAAACGAAAGAAATATCCTCTTTTCTCTCGGCTTCATATACTGATAACCACTAAAATCATCAATATTCTTTACCTGCCTATCTCCTGCACCTTCAGTTATAATCTCCCAGAAACGCAAAGGATTGCAATCCTGCCGTGGATAAACACGGCTGTATGCACCTGCTATCCTTGCGTCATTTTTTAAATTATCCACCATACTTTTCAACCAATACTCATCCTGCGGGGTAGCATCGGCATTTAGAAAAACAATCACCTCGCCGATTGCTGTTTGTGCGCCGTAGTTGCGCGTCTTGCCATGGCCGAATTCGTTTGCCGGTATGTGTATTATCCTAACCGGATACCGGGCGGCTATCGTAAGCGTTGAATCGCAAGACCCCGAATCAATAACAATTACTTCGTATTCTTTATCTATTTTCTGCTTAAATATCGAATCTAAAGTCGAGCCGATGTATTTTTCTTCGTTCTTGGATAAAATTACTATTGATATTTTCACCTACGGGCTCCCCGGCATTCTATATCTTCCATTTTCATTAATTCAGAATATACACTCTCCGGGCTTATCAAATCCATACAGAAAGGCGTAAGGTTACATTTGTTTTTTTTATAGCAAGGGGAACACGGCAAGTGTGTTTTTAATATGACTGCCCGACCATAAGTTTCAATTTCATTCCAACTGGTTGAGCCCATAAGGACAATAAC
Organism: Candidatus Omnitrophota bacterium; assembly: GCA_018825725.1. Lineage (GTDB taxonomy): Bacteria > Omnitrophota > Gorgyraeia > Gygaellales > Profunditerraquicolaceae > JAHKBC01. The sequence goes on along the minus strand of JAHKBC010000003.1, from coordinate 777 downwards.
CTTTTTTTTTAGCGCTAACGCGATATGCATGCCGAGAGAATCTCCCGTTACAACAAAGCGGCAACTATTTATCCAATCAATGTATTCTTCTATGGTTCCAAACTGTTCTTGCAAAGAAACTGAATCCAGCATATCCGATAGCTTCTTCCAATGAGGCCAAGCCTTGTTAGGGAATTTTTTCCCTACAAGGTAGTTTATGCCTACGCTATATTTAATCCCGCCCCTCGGCTTATACCCTAAAACGTAATCTTCGCCTTTCCACTCGAAACCCGCCATCTCAAATATGATTTGCTGATATGTTTTTTTATTTAATTTGAATTTCAGCTCGTCATTCTTGGACAATTCATAGGCATATTCGGAATCGGAATCAAAAGGAAAATAACCACCGCTCTTAAAGCCATACCCCTTTTTCTTTTCTGCTCTTATATGTGCGGCCAATGAACAAGCCCTTTTGTCTTCGTCAAAATTATAAAGTTCATCAAACATAAAATTTCTAACATCGGACATCTCGAAGATAGGAATAACTGTCTTGATAAACGGGTTATCCCGTAACAAACTAAATGAAGTTTCTTCGGTAATCCAAAATACATCCTCTCCCTCGAAACGCCTAAGAATAGGCGTAGTACGCAAAACATCACCCATTCCGTCAAATTTAATGATACAAATTCTTTTTTTTATCTTTTTCATATTAATGCCGAACAAAATATCTACTTATGGAAAACTTCCTTTGAGATGGTATCCGCTATATTCTGGGCTAAAAGCATATTGCCTTTATCT
>JAHKBC010000179.1 GCA_018825725.1 Candidatus Omnitrophota bacterium | reverse complement strand
CTTGGATGTTACTCCTTTGTCTTTAGGTATTGAGACTATGGGAGGAGTTTTTACTAAGCTTATTGAGAGAAATACTACCATACCTACCAAGAAATCCCAGATTTTCTCTACGGCAGCGGATAATCAGACTGCGGTTACCGTAAGGGTTTTGCAGGGTGAGCGTAAGATGGCTGATGATAATGTGGAGTTAGGGAGATTTGATTTGGTGGGTATACCTGTTGCGCCTCGCGGCGTACCGCAGGTTGAAGTTGCTTTTGATATCGATGCCAATGGTATCGTGCATGTTTCAGCTAAAGATTTAGGCACCGGTAAAGAGCAATCAATACGCATTACTGCTCCTAAGAAACTCTCTAAAGAAGAGATTGAAAAGATGGTTAAAGAAGCGGAGAAGTTTGCCAATGAGGATGAAAAGCGCAAAGAAGAAGTGGAGGCGATTAATCAAGCCGATGCTTTAGTTTACTCAACAGAGAAATCGCTTAAAGAATTTGGCGACAAAGTTAGCCAGCAAGAGCGGGCAGATATTGAAGCCAGGCTCAATGATTTAAAGCAGGCGGTTAAAGATAAGAATATAGATAAGATGAAAAAAGGAATGGAAGACTTAACCAAGGCTTCGCACAAACTGGCTGAGGAAATCTACAAGCAGGCTGCAGCCAAACAACAAGGTAAGGGCCAGGCGCAAGAAGAAGCAGCTCCTCAAGAACAGGCACAGCAAGAAGAGCCTAAACAGAGTAAGGCTTCAGGGGATAAAGAGGAAGAAATAATTGACGCGGAATTTAAAGAAGAAGGTAAATAATAATTAAACTAGGGACAGCGACTATTTTTTATTCAAAAACGATGGTAAGAAAAATAGTCGCTCTCCCCGAATAAAAATGTCAACTACACGCGATTATTACGAAATTCTGGGTATTAAGAAGGGCGCTAGCCTGGATGAGATAAAAAAGGCTTATCGTGGCCTAGCGTTACGCTATCATCCTGATCGAGTGCCTAGCGAACAGAAGAAAGAGTCGGAGGAGAAGTTTAAGGAGATTTCTGAGGCCTATGCTGTTCTTTCCGACTCGCAAAAACGTTCTGTATATGATCAGTATGGACATGCCGGAGTTGACCAGAAATACGCCTACGAAGATATTTTTAAGGGGGCTGATTTTTCAAGCATATTTGATGGACTGGGAGATGCCGGGTTTGGCGGAGGTATTTTTGACGATATTTTCGGGGATTTAGGTTTTGATATTTTGGGAGGCAGGGGGCGTTCACGCTCCTCTAGGTCTAAAAAAGGCAGGGACCTGCAAATCTCTACCCAGATAACTCTGGAAGAAGCGACTTCAGGCGTAGAAAAGACTATTAGCGTTCCTCGTTATGAGTTATGCCATGTTTGTTCCGGTAGCGGAGCCAAGCCAGGGACAAAAAGAACAACTTGCCCTCAATGCAAAGGCCAGGGTAGGACTATCGCCTCTAGCGGTTTTTTTCAAATAGCCCAGACCTGTTCGCGCTGTCGAGGAGAAGGTTCCATAATCCAAGCTCCTTGCCCTGAATGCCAGGGAGAGGGCAGGACTAAAAAGGTAAGTAAGATCAAAGTAAAGATTCCTGCAGGGGTAGATACAGGTTCGCATTTACGTGTTCGCGGAGAAGGCGAATCCGCCACTGCCGGCAAGGGCGATCTTTATGTAATTATAGAAGTAAAACCGCATCCTGTTTTTCAGAGGCATGAAAATGACCTTTTGATTGAGGTGAATATAAGTGTAAGTAAGGCTATTTTAGGAGGAGAGGTTGAAGTTCCTACGTTAGGCGGCAAGGTGAGCATGTCAATTCCTCCGGGGACACAAAGCGGAAGAGTCTTTAGGTTAAGGGAAAAGGGCGTTCCGGATGTGCATGGACGGGACATCGGTGATGAATTAGTTAAAGTTAGTATTGATATCCCCGGGAATTTGAATTCTGAACAGCGCCGTTTAATTGAAGAGTTTGCCCGGGCCTCCGGCGAGGATGTAGCCACAAGAGAAAGCTTCGGCGAGAAGATAAAGAAAGCGTTTAAATAATTTACGGAGTTTAATAATGCCTCATTATGACTATGAATGTACCAAATGCAAACATGCCTTTGAGGCATTTCAGAATATAAAAGATAAACCGCTTTTTAGGTGCCCCAAATGTAAAAGTAAGCTCCGTAGGCTTATCAGCGGAGGTGTAGGTATAATCTTTAAGGGTTCAGGATTCTACGCCACAGATTATAAAAAGAAACCCAAGGAAGAAAAGCCTCCTAATAATAACCCGCCTTGCGCTAAATTAAAGGACGCTTGTTCTAGCTGTCCTGCAAAGGAAAATTGATGGTTCAAATTAAACCATTCCCGGCTATCACTTATAATCAGGATAAGGTAAAAAAATTATCCGCAGTCGTCTGCCCGCCCTATGATGTTATCTCTACCAAAAAGCAGGATTATTATTACCAGCAGGATCCTAATAATTTTATTCGCGTTTTATTAAGAAAAGATAATCCTTCTGAAGATAAATATAAGGTTTCTGCGGAAACTTATCGTGGATGGAAGAGAGATAAGGTTTTTATTCAGGAAAATGAACCTGCTCTCTACTTCTATAGTCAGCAATATAATGTCCGTGGAGAAAAGAAGGTCCGTTACGGTTTTATCGCTCTTTTGCATCTTGGCGAGGACAGGCCTTCGGTTTATGCCCACGAAAATACCCGCCCTGCTCCTAAAGAGGACCGGCTTAAACTATTGAGTCAGGTAAAGGCTAACCTTAGCCCCATCTTTGCAGTGTTCACGGATAAAAAGAGGGTTATTCAGCTTACCTTTAAAGAAAAACTAAAAGATAAAGTTCCCTTTATCCAGCTGGTTGATGATGAGAAAACCGAGCATAAACTTTGGAGGGTCAATGACCCGAAAGCAATCAGATGGATTCAGGAGTGTATGCTAAAAGAAGATGTCTTTATTGCCGATGGTCATCACCGTTATGAGGTTTCCCGTCTTTATCGCGATGAAATAAAAAAAGGCTCAGCTAAGCTATCCGCAGAAGATCCTCTTAATTATATCATGTGCTATTTTACCGATGGCAAAGCCAGAGACCTTACAATTTTTCCCATACATCGGATAGTCAATGCCGGCACAATTATTATGGAAGAATTATTGAAGAAGTTGCAGGAGTATTTTTACGTGGAAGAAATAAAGGACAAGGCCAAGTTTTTCTTTTTATTGGAGAAGGCCGGCCAGAGTGAACACAGCATAGGAGTATATAAGGACAAAAGGTACTGGCTATTGCGTTTAAAGAATATTAAAATTCTTAAAGGGCTAGCTGCCGATAAATCATACGAATACGTGTCCCTGGATGTCTCTATATTGAATTACATTATATTCGATAAAGTGATGGGGATAGACCTTGCCGATAAGGGCCATATTGATTTTAATTCCAATGCTCAGGAGTTGATTGAAAAAGTAGATAATGATTCCAATTTAATAGTTTTTTTCTTGAATTCGGTCAAGATCGAGCAGATTATTAGAATAGCTTTGGGTGGGGAGAAGATGCCGCCTAAGTCTACTTACTTCTATCCCAAGGTTTTATCGGGTCTGGTGATTAACAGTCTGGAATAAGAGTGGCATATGACGCTATTCGGAAAACCTAAATATACGACTGTAAGGTTAAAGAAAAAGGAGATGCCTGACGGCATTTGGACTAAGTGCGAGGGTTGCTCTGAGGTCCTTTATAATAAGACACTGGAAGAGAGTTTGAAGGTTTGTCCGAAATGCAATTACCATTTTACCTTAAACGCTTATTTCCGGATAAATTCTTTGATGGATAAGGAAAGTTTTGATGAATTTGATAAGGATTTGATTTCTGCTGACCCTCTGGATTTTAAGGGGCCTAAGACTTACAGGGAGAAATTGGCTTCTGATCAGTCAGCTACGGGTTTAAAAGACGCGGTAATAACCGGCCAGGGGACAATTAATAAAAAGAAGGTTTTAGTTGCGGTTACTGATTCGCGTTTCATAATGGGCTCAATGGGTTCGGTGGTAGGAGAGAAGATTACCCGATGCATTGAACAGGCGACTAAAGCTAAGTTGCCGGTTATTATTATTTCCGGTTCCGGAGGAGGCGCTCGGATGTATGAGGGGATGTTCAGCCTTATGCAGATGGCTAAAACTTCGGCTGCACTTTCCTATCATCATCGCGCGGGATTATTGTTTATTTCTGTTCTAACTAATCCTACAATGGCCGGAGTCATGGCTTCTTTCGCAGGGTTAGGCGATATAATCATAGCCGAACCGAATGCCTTAATCGGTTTTACCGGCCCCAGAGTTATTGAACAGACCATAAGACAAAAACTTCCTCCGGGATTCCAGCGTTCTGAATTTCTTCTGGAGCACGGGCTTATCGATATGATTGTGCAGCGCAAGGATATGAAAGATACTCTTTATAAATTAATTGACTATCTTGGTTGATTTTTTAAATACAATTGTTATAATATCTAAATCTTAGGAAAAAAAGTTTAGCCTCAATTTAAAAAGAAATAAAAAAAATGGCCCAAGTCAGTTTGAATAAGGTCTGCAAGATTTATTCCGGCGGAGTCAAAGCCGTCGATATGGTAAGTTTAGGTGTGGAGAATAAAGAGTTTATGATTTTGGTTGGCCCTTCAGGCTGCGGCAAGTCTACGACCTTAAGGATGGTCGCTGGCCTTGAAGAGTCTTCTTCGGGAGATATTTATATTGGCGATAAGCGGGTTAATGATGTTCCTGTCAAGGATCGGGATATCGCCATGGTTTTTCAGAATTACGCGCTTTATCCGCATTTTACGGTTTTTGAAAATATGGCCTTTGGCCTTAGGTTAAGGCATTACCCGAAGCTTGAGATTATCCAACGCGTAAACGAGGCCGCCGATATTTTAAGTATCAGGCATATTTTGCGGCGCAAGCCGCGCGAGCTTTCCGGCGGCGAAAGGCAGCGCGTTGCCGTGGGCAGGGCCATTGTGCGCAAGCCTTTAGTATTCCTGTTCGACGAGCCTTTAAGTAATCTTGACGCTAATTTAAGGGTTCAGATGCGCACTGAAATTCACAAGCTGCATATACGCTTGCAGACTACTATAATTTATGTAACCCATGATCAAACCGAGGCTATGACTATGGGGGACAGGATTGCGGTTATGCGCGCAGGGCTGATTCAGCAGGTTGCTGACCCAATCGATGTTTATGATCATCCCAAGAATAAATTTGTCGCCGGTTTTATCGGTTCTCCCCCGATGAATTTTATGAATGGTAAAATAATTAAAAAAGACGGTAAGTTTTATTTCGACGAAGGAAATATAAGAATAAAACTGATAGAAGGTATGTTTAAAAAAATTACTCCGTATTTGGAAAAAGAGATAATCTTCGGGATTAGGCCTGAAGATATTTATGATAAATTGTTTGCTTCTGATGCGCCGCCTGAGAATATTGTTAGGGTCAGTTGCGAGGTGGTTGAGCCGATGGGTTCTGAAGTCTACCTATACTTAAATACGGGCAAGCATACCTTTATTGCCCGCGTAGGCGCTCATAACCGTCCGGCTGTCAACCAGGATCTCGACGTTGTCTTTGATATGAGTAAAGTACACTTCTTCGATAAAGACAGTGAAGAGACCATTATCTGACCCAAGCAATAAAAAAGCAGCGCAAAAGAGAATCG
>JAHKBC010000178.1 GCA_018825725.1 Candidatus Omnitrophota bacterium | reverse complement strand
TCCGAAAAATATCCTCTTTTTTTCTTTAATGATATCTTCACTATAAACAAATTCATAAAGAGAAACCAATAATACGAGCACTAACCCTATTTCTTTGGTTAAAAGAGCCAGAATATAGGATACAAGGCTAAGGGCTTGAAACTTTACCTTACCACTTCTTCTCCAGAGAATATAATTATAGAACGAAACCAATATAAAAAACGCGCAAAGAATTGTAGAACGACTGCTTAAATATGTAACTGCTTCGGTATTTATAGGATGCACGCAGAAGAGAGCAACCAGAAACAACATGAGATAAAAATTTAAGTCCCTAAAAAGAATATTAAGTATTAGATAAAGAAGGACCGCGTTCAAAAAATGGATAAGGATGTTAATAATATGGTAACCGTAGGGATTTAAAGCCCCAAAAGCGTAGTTAAAAGCGTAGGTCAACATTAAAACCGGCCTGTACATGCCTCCGGGTATGATAACACTAGTGATTTTGGCGCCGAATAATTTGGTTAAACCCTGGGTACTCTTAATGTAATTGTTCTTGACGATCATGTGCATATCGTCAAAAACAAAGCTGCCCGGCAGGGAATTAATGTACACTCCAAAAACCAAAACAAAAATCACTAAAAGAACAATCTGTTCTTTTCTATCTCTAAGCATATAATTAATTATTGCGGACATAAAAAAGGAGAGTTAATACTAACTCTCCTTTTTTATGAAAATTACCTTCTTGAATGTAGAAGTTTATATTGAACAAGCAGTATCTACATCAAGCACACCTGTACTCGCAACATAACTAACGTCCCACGTGGCACCAACAAGAGGCGTATCAAAAGCTGTCTGCATATAATCCGTAAGACTAGCTGTCGATGCTGGGAAGCCTGCTGCACCAGCAAGCGCTGAATTGGCGTAATAATTAGCTAGCGCAACTCTCAACGCGCCGCCTGTAGCCTTGCATTTAGCCATAGCCGCTTCATCTCTTAAATCAATAAACTTTGGAATAGCAACAGCTGCTAAGATACCGATAATAACGATAACCATAACCAACTCAATTAACGTAAAACCCTTTCTCTTCATCTTAGTCACCTCCTTTAAAAGATTCTAACAAAATACGCTGCCTTGTCAAGCCTTTTTTAGCAAAACACCACCTCCTTCCTTTACCTTATATAAAGGAACTCTTGTACTGTCAACAAGAGTATAGCATATCTAAGCCTAATTTCAAGCCACGCTCTAAGAAAACTAAATAGAATATGCGGGTTAAAATTCCGACACAGGAGGGAAATCAGATCAATTTTATAAGCCTGTCGCGGGTATTAGTGCTTAAATCCCTGAATTTAACGCCTATAAAATAATAAAGATTCTTCTCCATAAGGCAGTAGATTACCTCTCCATTGGCATGGATAATATCAGAGGAATTAGAGAGAATATTTTGTTTAGGCTTAAAACTCAAGGCTATTTTTATTCCTGGAGGCAGGTATAAAGACAACTGTAGGCCAATTGAGGTTCCGCCGCGGGAGATATTGCGCGTGAACCCCTCCATGGATAAAGTAGGGTGCGTGAGAACACTTTCATCCTTAATCTCTATACTTACGGGGATCTGAAGACCCTGCCTTTCGGAATCCCGGCAAAAAACCAGCCTCTTAAGAGATGAGGGCTTAAAAATAAAATTTTCCAACTCAAAATTCTTGTCTGGCTTACCATAACATAAATCCAGCGCGTCATTTATAGAGGAAGCTGAGGCTGCCAAAGATTCTACCTCATAACCGGTTATCCTGCCGATAGTATCTATCAACATAGTATCTAAAGGATTGGCGCAGGCGATAAAAAGCCTGTTATTGATCTTAAATACCGGGATAATACTGTTCTGCCGGCAGAATTCTTCATCTAAAATCCCGGATAATTCAGGACGAATCAGGTAATTCCCGAGCTTAAGGTAAGGGATTCCGCACTCCTGGGCTAAAAAGATGAGGACATTCTCTTCAGTTAGATAGCCGAGCTTTACCAAAGCTACCAGTAAAGACTTGCCGCTTCCCTGAGCCTCTTGCTGAGCTAAATGCAGCTGCTCAGCGCTTATATAATTCTCTTTAATAAGCCTTGCCCCTGCATCTTTCACTTGTTTTTATGTTCTTCCCTATAGTATTTGGTCATAAAATCCGAGAGGCTCTCCGAAATTACTTTCTCTTCAATGATGTATACGCTACTCTTATCAAACTCCGCTCCGGATATATCCGGATATTTTTCTTTAACTGTCTTCAGGAGGTCCGCCTGCTGACGGGCAATCTTTAAGAGGGAGCGGTTATCCCTAAGCACATCATAGAAATCCAGGGCCTGTTTTACTATAATCTTAACCTCTTCGTTATCCCAAGGCTTAGTTATAAATCGATACACCTGCCCCTTATTTATAGAGTCGATGGTCGATTCCAGGTCTGGATAGCCGGTAATTAATATTCTGATGGTCGCGGGATAAAGCTGCCTTACTTTAATCAGAAAATCTATCCCTGAAAAATCCGGAAGACGGTTATCCGAGATGACCACATCCGCTCCCCCCATAGACTTTAATTTCTCTAAAGCCTCGCGGGAATTCTCCGCTGTGACAATCTCGCGCTCCTCGGACTGCAGAGTCCGAGTAAGGGCATTTAAGATATTTTTTTCATCGTCAACGATAAAAATAGTGTGTTTACTCGCCACTCTTATTTTCCTCTCTCTTGGATATCAACTGGTCAATAAAATCCTTGGCTGACAAAGGGTTTACTTTGGTAAATTGAATTCCCATTCCGGCAGGCTGAATATCCCCCTTATCATCCTTTACAGGCTTAGCCCTGCTCCATGCCACTATGGCGTCAGCCCGCACAAACTTCTTTTCATTCTCGCCAATTTCAAACATAATTTCGATCTTAGTATTAGGAGGCTCTACTTTCTCCGACGCAATAAACATACCTCCGGCAGAAACATCAATTGTCTCAATACACTGCCAATAGTTCTTCCCGCGGCATTCCACAGGGATATGTATATATGCGCGCTTATGATGTCTTCTTTCGTCTGGCATATTTAATCCTTTTCTATATATTATTAATGTTTTAGCCTTATTTTTTACCGGATACGTATTCGCTTATATTGACAGCGATGCTAAAAAGCAACAATATCGGCGCTACCTTAAATAAACCCATAGAGCTGACTATTGTGTGCCCCTTCCAGGATATAACCTGAGTCAAACCTAAACCTTTGAGTACCAGCGCGACGATAAAAATAACAAAAGCGGAAACAATAAAAATATCTTTTTCTAACTGGTAGTCTTTTCTCATAACCCTACCCCTCCTTCTTTCTTTCCGCAGGAAATTGAACGATAAAATCGGTCCCTTTGCCGATTTTACTCGTAACCTTTATATCGCCATTATGCTTTTTTATAATATTATAGCTTACGGATAGCCCCAGTCCAGTACTTTTCTTAGTAGAGAAAAAAGGGTCAAATATCTTAGAGAGGTTTTCTGCCGGGATACCGCTACCGTTATCACTTATTTTGACCAAAACTAACTCATTCTCCTGGTAAGTACTAATCTCGATAGTACCTTTTTTGTCAATAGCCTGCGCGGAATTAAGCAGAATATTTAAAAAGACTTGTGATAACTGAGCCTGGTCGCCGATTATGCACAGGTCAGGCTGATAATTCTTAACCAGGCTAATCTTGTATTTTATTACATTCCAAATAATGGAAAGAACCTGTTCTAACACCTGATTCATATCCAGGCTAATCATCTGTGCTTCGTCTGACTTACGGGAAAAGGTGCGCAGGTCTGAAACTATCTTTTTTATCCGCAGCGACCCTTCAAGAGACTCTATGGTCATAGCCTTAAAATCTTCCAACAGCGCCTTATTCTTTTCATCAGGCAATACCCTTTGATCAAGTTCCAAACTATACTTCTTAAGGCTTTCGAGGTTGCTGACTAAAAAACTTAAAGGATTATTTATCTCATGGGCGATGCCTGCGGCAAGAACACCCAAAGAAGCCATCTTTTCCATGTGTATTATCTGGGCTTGGGCCTCACGCACCTCTTTAGACTTTTCCTTTATCTTCTTTTGCCAATAGCTGCTGATAAATATAGTATAGGCTATAAAAAATATAACAGATATTCCAAGAATAAGTATTATCATAAAAAAATTCTATAATTAGCCCTGCTTAAAAACCTGGAGCATATTCCACATGGGCAGGAATATGGCCAAGGCCATTCCCATAACCACTATACCCAAAACAGCGGTCATGATCGGCTCGATCATGGTAGTAAGATTTTTTACCGTATTACGCACTTCCAAATCGAAATATTCGCAAACTGAATCCAACATCATAGGCAATGAACCACTCTTCTCACCCACTGAACTCATATAGCCTACCAGGCGCGGAAAAAATTTGCTGTTTAAAACCGCTCCCGATATACCTTTACCGTCGGCAACATCGGCTTTTATCTTTCCGATCTCTTTGGACAATACGGCATTGCCGATGGTTATTGCCACGATATCCATAGTCTTTAAAACCGGCAACCCTGCCTGGTAGAGCACGCTTAACATCGAAGAAAACCTCAACATGGTAATCTTGGTATAAACATTGTTGATTATCGGAATCCTGAATTTAAGCCCGTCCCACCAGAATCTGCCGGTTTTAGTATTAATAAACTTCATAAAGATAAAATATACTGATAATAAAGCAGGAACAGCGATATACCAGTAAAAGCGGAACATACCGCTTATAAAAATCATAATCTGTGTGGGAAGAGGCAGGCTCATTTTGGCCTGGGTGTAAATCTTTGAAAACTGCGGAACTACAAAAACCGAAAGTATCGCAACAGCTAAACCTAAAGCAATTATGGTAATTATAGGATAACGCAGCGCTGAAGAAATATTAGTGCGGGTCTCCAGGTCGCTTTCTAAAACCTTAGAAAGCCGCATCAGTACCTTATCTAATACGCCGCCGCTCTCTCCGGCAACCACCGTATTCACATACAGGTCTGAAAATACACCCGGATGCTTGGATAAAGCACCGGATAAACTAGTCCCGCCTTCAACATCTTTTACTGCTTCTTTTAGCGCTTCTTTAAGGGCAGGGTCTTCGGACTGCTCAGCTAAAACACTCAAGCCTTCAATAATTGGTATTGCCGCCTTGACTATCGTGGCGAACTGACGGGTAAAAACCACCAGGGATTCATAACTTGCTTTTTTCTTCCTCTTGAATATTCTATCAAGAAAAGCTACTTGTTTTTCTCCGCTGGATGCCTTAAAAGCTATGTTTACAGGCAGATATCCCGTCTTGGCAAGTTGAGTGGTCAGCTGAATCTCGCTAGCAGCCTCCATTTCACCCTTGATCATCTTGCCCTGCTGGTCTACAGCTTTATATATGTATATAGGCATATTTTTTATTATATTCCCTACCCAATACCAAAATCCTTGATTACCGTCTCGATTAAATCGGCGCTGACTTTCTCCGTCTTTTTGGCAAATCCCGTCATCAACGCTAAATCACACACAGTATTTATGCGCCGGGGTATACCCGCCGAGTGTTTTACGATAGCCTTAATCGCTTCCTTATCAAATAAATTATCCGGAGAATCTGTCCGGCCCGCAACTTTCAAACGATGAGATATATATTTAGCCACATCCTCTTCATTTAATTGCCCTAAATAGCAGCGCACCGCAATGCGCTGGTCTAAAGGTTTAATATTTAAGATTTTATCTTTTAACTCGGGCTGCCCCAAGATTAAAAGCGTGAGCATAAATTTATTCTCCAGCTGAAAATTCAATAAAAGCCGCATCTGTTCAAAGGTACGGTTATCTTCAATTGAATGCGCCTCATCAATAATCACCATATTCTTCTTGCCGTCTTTAATATTATCTTTTAAGATAAAATCCAGTTTCTCCAACATAGAATCAGCCATAAGCTCGCTCTTCTTCTCAGGCAAAGCCTGAGGGCTCAGGCTCCTGACCACTGACCTTAATAATTCTGCCGGCTCTGATACGCTTGGGTTATTGATAAAAGCGCAGGAATACCGCTCCCGGCCTAATCCATTAAGTATAACCTTGCCTAAAAGAGTCTTGCCGCAGCCGAATATTCCGGTAAGCATGCCGCAGCCTAAATCCTGAGCCACCACATAACTTAATTTCATTAAAGCGTCTTCGTGCTGCGTAGAAAGGTATAGATACCGGGAATCCGGGGTATTCTGAAATGGTTTCTCATTGAGGTGCCAGAATTGTTCGTACATGGTTTACTCTTTTCTGCTTAACCAGCTGGCAATGCGTTTCTGATATTCTTCAAAATCAGATTGCCTTACTTCTACCGATAACGGTTTAGCTTCGCCGGAAGGCGCAGCAGCAACAGGCGTAGGTTTAACATACCGCTGCACCTCTATAGAAACATCTTCTGTCCTAATCTCTACGCGCTCCTCGGAGACCCTGGCTACCTCCTCCATACTTGTCATTCCTGCCAAAGCCTTAGCAATACCGTCTTCGCTTAAAGTGCGCATACCTTTTTCCCGGGCCTTATTGCGCAAAGCCACGGTTGAACTTTCTGCAATAATCATCTCTCTAATCTCATCATCCATAGTCATCAACTCAAATAAACCAGTCCTGCCACGGTATCCTGTACCTTTGCACTGTTCGCATCCCTTACCTTTATAAAGAATAGCACTCTTCTTTAATCCCCACTTATCTAAAAGCGCCTTGGACGGCTCATAGGATTCCTTGCAATTAGTACAGATAAGCCTGACTAAGCGCTGAGCCATTACTCCGATAAGACAGGCGGATATTAAAAAAGGCTCAACCCCCATATTTACCAAGCGCGTTATTGCCGAAGGCGCGTCATTAGTATGAAGGGTTGAAAACACCAAATGGCCGGTAAGAGCGGATTGAATTGCAATGATACCTGTCTCTAAGTCGCGAATTTCGCCAACCATGATTACATCCGGATCCTGGCGTAGAATAGCCCTTAACCCGTTGACAAAAGTTATCCCGGCCTTGACATTAACCTGGATCTGGCGTATAAGGCCCAAGCGGTACTCTACAGGATCTTCAATAGTAATAATGTTACGATCAATAGTGTTTATCTTCATTAATGCCGAGTAAAGGGTTGTTGTCTTTCCGCTTCCTGTAGGCCCGGTAGAAAGGATAATACCGTAAGGTTTAGTGATTAAGGATTCGTAACGGGCCAATTCGTCATAGGTAGCAAAACCCATCTTTTCCAGTCCAATAGTAACTGATGCGGTGTCCAATAGACGCATAACCACATTTTCGCCGTAAATAGTAGGAATAGTAGAAACACGAAAATCCACGATCTTTTCATCAATTTTGGCTTGGAAATGCCCGTCTTGCGGCACGCGGCTTTCAGCAATATCCATACCCGCTAAAACCTTGATTCTGGACGTAATCGAATTCTCCCAATCCTTAGGCGGAGAAGGGATTTCATGCAAAATACCGTCTATCCTGAAACGGATACGCGTGGATTCTTGTTCGGGTTCGAAATGGATATCCGAGGCCCGGTCGCGCACCGCCTGGGATACAATGAGATCAACCAGTTTGATGATCGAGGTAGCGTCGGTTATAACTCCGCGGGTTTGCGGAGCCGAGGCCATAGTCTTAGTCATACCTTCGAATAAATCTTTTGTTATCTTGCGCTCAACATATAATTTATTCTGGGCCTGTTCTATTTCATTAGGGCTGGATAAATACACCTCCAGGGGCATACCGGTATGCATTTGAATCTGATCAATTGCATAAAGATCAGTGGGATCAAGAACAGCAATATGCATAGTGCCATTCTCGATTTTTATCGGAACCGAATGCGTCTGCCGGGAAAGGTCTTCAGGCATCATCTTAATTAACTCATCATCAGGGGCAATCTTATCCAGATTGATATAATTATACCCCAAGTGCTTGGCAATGGCTTCATATAGAGCAGGCCGGGCCAGAAGGCAAAGGTCTACTACCACTTTTTCCAGGGGACGCTTAAGCTTTTTCATCTCTTCCAAAGCCCTATTCAGCTCTTCCTGGTTTAAAAGGCCTTCCCTTAATAACAGATTCTCAAGTTCCTTATCGGTCATTCTTCAAGTCCTTTTTAAGCCTTTTGATCCAAAGTTTTACTTCCGCCTGCTCTTCTTTGCCGGCAGTGAACTCGATGTATTTAGCGTAAAAATTCATTGCCTGTTTTTTATCGTTAAAGTAACTTTCTGCCAAGACACCCAGATTATAATAAGCCTCGGCGTCTTTAGGATTTAAGGTAATAACGCGAAAAAACGCGTCACTGGCTAACTTATACTGGTTGTTCCTTAAATACTCCAGGGCTAAATTATAATAAATATCCGGGTTTGCCGGATCAGTTTCAAGAGCTTTTATATAATAGTTAACATCCCTGGAACCAAACTCCTGAGGAAGAACTTCTTCATGTGTTATTTTTGATATCAGTGCTGGCTCCTGAGATACAGGAGAGGTTTCTTGAGAAACCAGAGGAGTTGGCTTGGGCTCTTCTGCGCCAACTAAAAGTTCCTGAGCCTTTTTAAAGGCGTTGTTAGCTGAGGTAAAATCATCTTTCTGCATAAACTCTCTTCCCTGGATATGATACTCTTTAGCCTTTTGCACCCTTTCTTCCGGCGATAAACCTAAATCGTCAGCGGCGCAGGCAGGAGTACAAAATATTAAAAAAACACCTGCGACTAATAATATAAAACTCCGGTAATTATTGCGCATTTTTTACTCCGGTTTCATTTTGCGGTATAAGCTCTACGTTTATTTTCTTGCCCTGCCCCGGCGCTTCAATGCCGAAAATACTGCCCACCTGCTGCATTTTAGCTTGCAATTCGTTAAGCTTTGCGGCAGTTCTGGCTAACTCTTTTTTGAGGTTTTCTCTCTCCAACTGCAGGACAACATACTGCTCCCTTAACCCGGCGGCATCTTTCTCTATCCCTTTATATTTTAACTGGAACTCCAGTAATTTATCTTCAGTCTTGGCTAATTTATCCTGCAATACCAAAATACGGTCAGCCCTTCTTGCCTGTTCCAGATTAGCTTGCTCTAAAGAATCCTTTACGCTCTTACTCTCCTCTTTGATAACGGAATAGTCTTTACTCACCTGCTCCACCTGAATTTTTAATTGCTCCAACTCACCCTGGGCCTTCTGATAATTCTGGCTGTTCTGTTTTGCTTCATCCACAGCCTTTAGCATCAGGCCTCTTTCCTTATTCAACCCGGCAAGCTCCTTCTTATAGGCATTAAGTTGTGACTCAAGCTCCTTATTCTTTTTTTCATAAGACGAGAGCGCAGAACTAACTTCTTTGAGCTCATTCTGAGCCTGCTGGCTCAACCTAAGCGCTTCTTCTCTCTCCCGAATAATCTTGATCTGGCCCATCTGCGTTTCCCTTAATTCCTTCTCTGCTTTTTCCAGGTCATCCTTAAGCGTAGGGCTCAAACCCTTAAAATATTTGATATTCTTCTCCAATTCTTTGACCTTTTCTTCCAGGCCTTCCCTGGCCTTATACAAAAGCTTGAGTTCTGTTGCAGCAAGGTTAAGGTCCTTGCTTAATTTCTCTCTCACGCCCTCTTTATTCTTCATCTCATTTTTATAATCAGCCAATTCTTTCTCAAGAGACGCTAATTCATTGCTCTTGCCTTCTAAAGACCTAACTAACTCTTCTATCTGGCTGCGGTAGCTCTTCTTTTCCCTGATTAAC
This sequence comes from Candidatus Omnitrophota bacterium, assembly GCA_018825725.1. Lineage (GTDB taxonomy): Bacteria > Omnitrophota > Gorgyraeia > Gygaellales > Profunditerraquicolaceae > JAHKBC01. The sequence goes on along the minus strand of JAHKBC010000178.1, from coordinate 8,339 downwards.
GTGGGAATCTGCTTCTCTACCGAACCTAAGGCCTTAGTTAAATCCTCCATCTGCTTTTTGATTTGTTCTTCAACATTCTTATCAAAATCACCCTCCATCTGATCTAACTTATCCCGAATGGGTTTAGCTAAAATAAGGCTGCTCCTTAACTGCTCCAATTCATTAGACATTTGCTCTTTAACCAGGCCGGCATCTTCAAGGTTTTTTTCCAATGCGGCAGCCCGTGTATTTCCCTGCTTAACCATAAAATTCAAATCTTTGCTGGATTCGCTTAAAACAACAACCAGGTTCTTTAACTGGACTATCTCCTGCTGCAGCTTGGAAATATTATTCTCTTGTTTCGGCCGAGTTATAAGCCTAATTTGGTTTCTTATTTTTTTAAGTGGCCGCCCAAAATAATAGCTAAAGAGAAAAACTGTAGTTAGGGAAAAAACTAGAAAAATTAAGAATTTTTTATCCTTCATCAGCTTAAGCCTCCTGTTATATATACAACTAATTCAATAACTTCGTAACTGCGTTTATCAAGCTATTATTATATCAAAATCCAGAATATTCAATGCATCAGAATACCTGGCAACCGAATTCAAATAACTAATCAACGAACAGATAATTAAAACCTTTTAATAACTACCTGGCTTTCAATTTAAACGGCCTGGGCGGAGCTGAAAGAATATTAGTATCATAAGCAAGCATAGGCTCAGCCGTATCCTTGATTATGCGCGCAGTAACAAAAATAAGTAAATCTGTTTTTTCTGTAGGTTCACCGATACCCCTATTTATGCGTTTAAATAAATTTCCTATGATTGGAAGATCACCCAGTATGGGGATTTTAGTAACAGTAACCTCATCCCGGTTTTTTACTAAACCGGCTATGACCACGGTCTGGCCAGACTTAATCTGCACCTCAGTATCAGCAGTGCGTGTGGTTATTATAGGCCTGTAGTTTTCGCCAGTTCCAATGCCACTGCTTGAGCTGCTAACTTCGGGTTTAAGCTTAAGACGAATATGGCCATCCGGGCTGACTTGAGGAGTAACTTCTAAATTTACCCCCACAGTCTGATTCACCCAACCGGTTATCCTCCAACTGCCCGTAGTAGAATCCATTTCATAGGTAGCAATAGGAATTACCCTACCTACATGTATCTTGGCCTTCTGATTATTCAAAGTAACAATGCGCGGATTAGCAATGAGTTTGGTATTAGTGCGCGACTTGAGGAATTTCAAGACTGCAGCAAAGGATGAAAAATCTAGAGTCCCGAATGTAAATTGCGAGGTGTCCACAAAAGGAAAACCTAATTTATTACCATGTGAAAAATTACCATCACTTGTATTAGCCGGCGGAAATATATTACTATACCAATTCTCGGTTCCTGTGGGCTCAAAGGGCAGGCTGGTTTTCCTAGAAGCCCCGGCAGCTAATATTGTAGTATTCCATTCTATTCCCAGGCTTTCGGTATTGGTTAAAGAGGTCTCTATTAATTTTGCCTCGATCAATACCTGGGCAGTAATCTGGTCCAAAACAGGAACCATCTGTTCTATCTTATTAATCACTGCCAGGGTATCAGTAACTAATACAGAATTTGAACGCGCGTCTGCTTCGATAGTCCCCTCGACTGATAAGACCTTAGCCAAGGTATCTTTAAGTTTAATAGCCTCGGCATTGTTAAGCTGAAAGAGCTTAGACTGCCTTCCTTCGCGGGCAGATTCTTCCTGGGTGGCCACCCTGTAAACATTCTCCTTTTTTGTATAAGCAAATCCGTTTACGGTAATAATCGAATCCAACGCCTGGCGCACGCTGATATTAGTCAATTGCACTGTAACTAATCCCTTCACTCCTTCAGAAAAAACAATGTTAAGTTCATACTGCTTGGCCAGCTGGCGCAGGACATCCTTAATATCCACCTCGCGGAATTCCAAGGACTCGATAATCTGATCTTCCACAATATCCTGAGCGTTTAATGCGCTAAAACCTGTAAATAAAAACGCTATTGCCAAAAATAGTAATCTAATCTTCTTCATTAAGCACCTCTATTTTTGTATAATACTTGTACTCGGCTCAAATTAATTCTAATCTTTAGGAAAAGCCAGATAAAAATTCTGGCTCCCTTTTTTAAGTAAAACCCTGTTTTTTTCAACTTCCATTACTTCGTAGACACCGACAATGCTCCCTTTTTTAACAATCTCATCATTGATAAAAGCAAATCCGTCTTTATCTCTGCCGAAAGAAATACCCTGCAATTTAAGCTCGCTGAGCTGATAATCGCGCTCGATAGTAGGGTTAAATGGGTCCCTGCCCCAGGTTGCATTAGCCTTTTCCTGCTGGGAAAGAATGGCCTTTTCATCAGCCGGGACACGCCTTACCCGCTCTTTACCAGAACCCTTGACAGAATCTTTACTTTGTTCAGCTGCGTCCGGTTTATTATCCGCGCCGGTTATTTTCTTTCCGGGTTTCTTCTTAAGATTACTCTTGGCCACGAAAATAAGGACCACCACCATAATAACCGTGATAATAATTTGTTTAAGCTCCTTGGGCATAATTACAGCTCCAGAACCATATAGGTGCTCAAAAGCATGGTTATTGTCAGGTATATCGGCTTATCCGCGGGTTGCGTGGGCCTTCTGGAACTTCCTTTTTTGGAATCCGTAATCGCGACCTCTATCTCTTCGTTCTGCTGCCTCTCCATATTCACCGATTCAATAGAAAAGAATGTAGGTAGCTCGTTAAGAGATTTCAAAAAATCCCCATAAGTACGATAGGTACAATTTAATACCATCTCGATATAAACTTTGGTTATACCCGGAGGCAGAACTTCATTCAATAAACGCACGTCATCCCGGGGCTTAAGTGAAATAACATTAATGTTATTGTCGCTGCTTAAAGCCCCCAAAAGCTGTATTAGCCTGGGGAGCTGCCTGCGGCTTACCCCCATATCTTTAAATTCCTGAACTTTTTTATCCATCTCGGTAATTGCTGCCTGGGGATTGGGGAGTATGCGCACAAGTCCGTCATATTCAGCCATCTTTTTTTCCTTAGCATCCAATTCCCTGCGCAGCCTCTTGGAATAATTAATTGCCGGCAGGCCTAAAAATAGATAAAGCAATATTAAAACAAGTATAATAATAATGCAATTAATGGCAATTTTTATTATTCTGCGTTTATTTTCATTTACCATATTAACCTAATAGCTAAGCTGGCAGACGATTTCAAAATCTGCCGAGGGTATCGGTGAATATATATCGTTTTTACTGTAAATTAATTCGGCGTTAATAAAAAACGGTGAATCTTCAAGGACAATAATATACTGCGAAACCGCCACATCCAGTATGGTGTATTTGGCATAAATCTTTCCGCTTAGGCGCAGTTCCCTGCCCCCTTTAGCCTGGAGGATATTCATCTTCTGCAAGATAACCTCCCTGGGAGTAATCAGGCTTAACTCTTTCATAACCCCCCACCAGATAGGCTGTTTGCCTTTTACCTTATCTAAAAGCTCCTTGCGCTGCTCCAGTTTTTGCTTCATCTGCATATATTCCTTAATCAGGTTAACTGTAGGCTCTAATTTACTGACCGACAGATCCATATTACTGATTAACACTTTATATTTAAGAGAATTGGCATAGATCATTCCATAAAAGGCAAGGCTTAAGAATAGAACCATAGGGAATGCAATGCGCAATAAATTTGCCGCAAATATTGTCTTTTGTTCCATCCTCTCCTGCCAGGGAAGAAAATTTATCCTTCCCCCGCTGCCAAAACATGCGCCAAAAGCAACGCTTAAATGCGGAGCAGCCTGTTCCATAACAAGTTCCTGTTTAAATACGCTCTGGTCTGCCCAGCCTTTAACCGCCTTTAAGACATTCAAACGCTCAACTTTCTTTAAACCCTCCAAGTTATAAAGCAAAAATTTGTCGATATTCTTCAAACGCGAACTTCCTCCGGTAAGATAAAGCTCCTCAACCTTTGTGCTGCGAAAGGTCTTGGTGTAATAACTAATAGTGCGGTTTATTTCCAGAATAAGGCGCTCCAGAGTAGGCCTTAAAGTAGTAGAGATCTGTTCGCCCAATAGCAACCCGAAATCCGTAAGGAATTCGCTTTTGGCTTCATCTTCCAGCGGAATCCCACAGGTGCGCTTAAGTTTTTCCGCGTCTTCTACGGAAATATTCACCGGCCCGTAGGAAGTAGTCACGGTCTTAGCCATAGCCCGGGTAAGGTGTTCTCCGCCTATGGGTATCTCGCGGGAAAAAATCAAATTCTTGCCCTTGTAGAAATTAAGCATGGAAATATTCGCGCCCATATCCATTAAAACTACAGTCTGCGTAAGAGGAGCCCCGGAGCATAAAGATGCCAAATTACCCAAGACATCGGGTATAACATTCATGCCCATGGGCCGGATATTAATCTCCTTTAGAAAATTCAGCTGCTCCTCTACCACCAGCTTCTCCACGGCAACACAGGTTACCTGCAGGTTTATTCCTTTATCGTCGCGCACCTGGTCCGTAACGAAAAAATCAAAATACACGCTGTTCATATCCAGCTGAAATGGCAGTCTTTTTTTTAGCTCTATGGCTACTATTCCTTTTAAATCCTTCTTGCTTAAATAAGGAATGGTTAGAGAAAATATGAACACCCCTTTGCCGGAAATAACTGCTCTGGCCATATTGGTCTTGATGCGGGACTCCACAATAAATGCCTTAATGAATTCTTGGGTGAGTTTTCTTTTCTCTGAAGGGCTATCCTTGGCTACCTGGGGTATTGGCCGGGTAATGCAATTATTAATCACATAGCCTTGCCTGCCATGCTGCAATTGAGCTATTTTTATGTAGCTTGAACCGATGTCTATCCCGATTACGTTTTGAGTTCCAACAAATAAGTTCCTAAAGAATGGCCCGATAATAGAAAGCGGTGATTTTGACTTAGGCTTAATATTAAAGTGCGATCGAGTCTCTGGCTTCTTATTTTCTGGAGGATTCATCTTATAATGCCATTATTCCTTTTACTACCTGCTCCGGCTGGCCCTGATCTTGACTATGTCTAATTCCTGTAGTATCTTCTGCTGATTAGATAAAACAAGGTCTAGTTTTTGCAATATAGCCTGGGTTGTCTTTTGATTACTAGCTATAAAGGCATCTATCTTTTTATCCATATTTGCAAAATCCTCAAAAGCATTATGGTCTTCCTGGCTGCGGCCGGGATAATTTTGGGCATTTAAATTAGCCGCGGATATCAATAATAGAACCAATAAACCTGCCGACAATATAATTAATATTCTATTCATCGTCCCCTCCTTTCGAAGGTTTTACCCCCATGTTATCTTTATTGCTCCTGCCATGTGACGCTGGTGGGTATGTCGCCAGAACCAAAACCCTCACCCTCCTCGGGAACTCCGGATTCAATTCGTCTCATAGTAATATCGCCGTCTAAGATTACCCGCCTGCCATAAGCCATGCACCCGCGATGCCAGGCTGCTACCCCAAGAGTAGGGTACCTGAGATAATTTAAGCTTATCGTGCCATTTTTCGAAAAAATTAGTCCGCTTATTTCCCGTTTATCAGCTCCTGAAACAGATGCAATAGAAGTGATGTTTCCTTCCTTGGTTGCAAAAGCAGGTCTTTCATGGCTGCCGGCACCGCCTGATGATGAAAATTTCGAAGAAAGTTTATTCGTACCAACAACAATTATATCCCCTTCACAGACTATGCTTTCATCGTAAAAACTAAAATCATTATTTCTCAAATCAATCAGGGTATCTGCTCTTGTGCGACCGACAATCTCCGCGCCAATATAATTAATACCATTTACCGGCCCGGCTGGTTTAGGATTGGTATCAGAATAACGCCTGGCCAATCTAACAGGGTCATTTCTCCAAGTTAAACCTCTACTTGCGCCATCAATAGTCGCCTGCTTGCCATTCACGTTAACCGCAGCAATAACAGCCCAATCATTGGAATTCCAGGTTCCATGTCCGCTGCCTAAGTTACGCACTACCTGGCCCTCCATGTTTGTAAAGAAGTTCACTATATTAACATATACAGTATTTCCAGACGTGGATGAACCATCGGTTGTCCCGGTTATATCCCGGCTAGAAGGATAGGGCCAAAATGCTGAGGAATTATAATAAAACCAATCCATTTCTATAGTAGGCATAGCCGCATTTAAATTCCTATCCCCGCTGCCTGGTGGCTTAAGAGGTGAAGAATTGCTATAATCCTGACCAAGCTCATTATAAGTAGCATCACCGTCGCCGCTGTAATTTCCAGCGCTGATATTTGCATCTATACCAACTGTATGGGCGCTTGCCAAAGACCAGTCTAATAAATCTATTACTGCCAGGGTATTGGCAAAACCGCCACCCAGTGTCACCATTAATCTTATCTGGCGCGTAGCGCGCGGGCTGGTTATGTTGGGGATAAAACCTGATGAAACAACAGTGACAATTGAACCGTTGGTAACCCGGTTAACCTGATACTGCCCGAGGCCTAAAGTCCTGTTTAATATTTCAGTATCATTATCAAAGGTGTCATTCCTATTAAAAAGCAGATATATTGCTTCCTGTACTCCCGCGTCTGCCAGATATAATGCCCGCTCAGAATCAAAGCTCCGTGAATTCACCTCAAAGTCACCCGATTGCATCGATGTCAGGGTCCAGCCCAGAATCGCAAAGATCATCATCGCTAATATTACTATAATTAAAGAGAAACCTTTACGTGAATTTAGCGATTTTAATAATAGTTTTATCATTCACCCCTCATGCTTTTAGATTAAGAAAGCTTAGTAGTTACGCGGGAAGACCTGCGACTCTAAAGTATTACTTTGCCCTCCCGACGAGATTCCTAACGCTACTTTAATCCTATATATCTGCTCCGGAAGCGCCACAGGAGTAGCGAGTATACTACTAGCAGAATCCATATAAGTAAAGTTAAGAGAATTTACATTGGCTGCCAGAATGTCAGAATTGCGCATTAAATTAGTGCCCGACAACTGGTAAGTTACTGCTGTCGTGCCTGAAGCATCAGTATAGTTAAACCCCAGGGAAGCGCTATTTGCTGCGCTTACCGGAGGAGCAATCTGTCTCATCTCGCGTATCATACGCATCAACGCGCCTCTTCCTTGAGCAACCACCTCATGGCGATAGGTTAAAAACTGCCACAAGTTTATAGTTTCTACGATATACATCGACGAAACACCGACTAATACGCCCACTATTACAATCACCACAACTAGTTCAACTAAACTCACGCCTCGATTCTTTTTTAGCATTAACCGCCCCTTAACGCGCTTCCTCTTTGTTACTTAAAATCCGCTCACTATTGTTGTTAGATTTACATTATTGACTAGATTATCGGTGCGCGACACAGTTACAACGATACGTTTAAAATCCGTAGGCCCTGCAATAGTGCCCCAGGTGCCACCTGTAAGGCTCATATAACTAATGGATGCAGAACGGCTATATCCGGCAGCAGGCGTAGTAATCGCCGGATCCGTGCACCCGATAAAATCATCCACATCATCATAAAGAGCGCTATTACCAGCGCTCTCGCCCGTATCTCTCCCCAGGGCACTCCAGGGAGTAGTAGCATTCTCGTCAAAGCTCTTTGACTTTATGATCTCCATCAATTCCTCGGCGTATAATCCTGCTTCGGCCATGGATTCGGTACGGACAGAACGCTCAGCCACTACCGCCCACATATTTAAAAGTACGGGTATGGCTATGCCCAATACTACTATTATTGTTACTAATTCAATTAATGATACACCGCGCTGATTTTTTATCATTGTTCTCTGACTAACCCAGTGTTATTTTCAACCGTAAGGTTAATGGTATTGTCTTGATAAGAAAAAGATGCTGAACCTGCGCTTTGCGGCCTGCCCTTCCAATCAAAGGTCAAAACTGATGACCCCCCAAAATTGGCCGTGGCAATATCAATCCCCGAATATTCAGGGTCACTGGCAAAATTAACCACTAAGTTACCCCGCGTAAATGGATCAGGCGCATAGGAACCATCGCTAACCCGGGTAACACTATAAGTATCGCTAGCAGTGGAAAAACTGACATTATAACTTTCGTGGCTGGAAATCGCTAATTGCTGGGCATACCTGATATCCTGTATTACCTTCTTTACGGCTCCGTGCAGCTTAACAAAATAAAAGGTATCGAAACGCGGTATGGCAACAGCCGCTAATATGCCAATTATCACAATAACCATTACTATTTCAATAATTGTAAATCCTTTTTTGCGCACTATTCTTATATAACCTCTGCGGGCTAAAAACGTTAGGAAAAAAGCTTACAAAAAAGTCCTTTCTTAGGACTTACCTATATATTATAGTTATATAATATTAT
>JAHKBC010000177.1 GCA_018825725.1 Candidatus Omnitrophota bacterium | reverse complement strand
TATCAGATTGCCAAAGATGAAGAATTATCAAACTATACCAAAACGAAAAAGATAGTTTTTGTTTCGCCCAATACTTTCTATGCTTACCTGCAGGCTATCCTCTATGGTTTAAAGGGTGTTAATATTCAGCGTAATATACAGAAGATCTTTGCTGACCTTTCCCGCATACAGATGGATTTCTCCAAGTTCCAGGATGATTTTAATACACTTGGGAAACATATTTCTGACGCGGAAACCAAATACAGTAATGCAGGAAAAAAGCTTGAGCAGCTACAGGAGAAGCTCATTGCCACAACACAAAAGCCTGAACTTGAACAAAATAAGGAGAATGATTAATGTCAAACTTAAACCATAGGTCACATCCCGGGATGGCGGCAGTTTTATCGTTTATATTTAACGGACTAGGACAATTGTATAACGGCGAGATTTCCAAAGGGCTCTTTATAATTTTTCTTTCCAGCATCAGTATGTTTATACTGGTTTTAGGGAGTGTATTCTTGGGCGCCTGGATGATGGGTAAAATCCTGCTTAATCGGCAGTTTATTATTGGATTAACTCTCTTTTCTTCGGGGATACTCCTGATTTGTGCCTTGGGTATTTATAGTATAATTGACGCCTACAAAAAAGCCGCGCATAAGTGAATCTAAATATTAGAGTAATTCCTCGGGCGAGTAGAAGCAAGATCAAAGAGAGCGATGGTAGCTTAAAGGCATATCTTACTAAGCCGGCGCATGATGGTTTAGCTAATGCCGAGCTCATCGAGTTGTTATCCGGGCATTTTGGAGTCAAGAGATACCGGATAAAAATCTTAAAAGGCGAAAAGTCCCGCTCTAAAATTGTATCCATATCCGATAAATGATTGTAGATGGTTTTTTAACAAACAAAGTTGAGCCGATAGCAGGGTTCGCTAATCAGGATTTTATTTATGGTTTTAGCGAACGCCGGCTTGGGAATATGTCCTTTTCTTATGGCGATATCCAGGGTTCTCTGTCTAACCGCAAAGTCTTTTTAGGCAGGCTTGGGATTGATTGTCGGGATTTAGTTTGTGCCCGGCAGGTGCATTCCGGTATTGTAAGGCAGGTTTCTGTTAAAGATAAAGGCTGCGGCGCACAAGATTACGGTTCAAGCATCAAAGATACTGATGCCTTTATTACTGATGAAAAAAATGTTCCTTTGGCAATCTTTACTGCAGATTGCTTTCCTGTATTTATTTATGACTCTAAGTCCAGATCAATAGGTTTGGCGCATGCCGGCTGGCGTGGTTGTAGGGATAGGATTGTTGTTAATACTATTTTATTGATGCGCAAGGTTTTTAAAAGTTTGCCGGAAGATATTTATATTGCTTTCGGTCCGGGAATAGGAAGTTGTTGCTATCAAATAGGGCGGGAGTGCGCAGATTATTTTCCGAATGACGTAAAGAAGATGGATGGTTTGTATTATTTGGACCTGATTGGGGCAAACCTCAGACAGCTTAAGGAACTGGGGATTGATGAAACTCATATCTATGATTCGGGTATTTGTACTTATTGCCGGAATAATAGTTTTTTTTCCTATCGTAAAGAAGGACAAGAAGCAGGCAGGATGATGTCAATTATGATGCTTAAGTGAGCGTATAGTGTAAAGTTCATAGTTTTTTTAGAAAGGAAAAACATGGCTAAGATAATTGTAATTTATTATTCTCAAGGCGGCAATACCAGGAAGATGGCTGAATTTATTGCAGGCGGAGTCAAAATGGAGGGGGTTGAGGCAAGCGTAAAGAATATATCCGATGTATCAGTAGAAGAATTGCTTGATTATCAGGGTATTATTGTGGGTTCCCCGACTTATTACGGAAGTATGGCTGCCGCCATCAAGAAGCTTTTTGATGATTCGGTAAAATACCATGGAAGGTTAGACGGTAAAATAGGCGCGGCTTTTTCATCCAGCGCTAATGTCGGAGGAGGCAACGAAACTACGATTTTAGATATCTTGAATGCCATGCTTATCCATGGTATGATAATAAAAGGAAACTATTCTGGTGATCATTATGGCCCTGTTTCCATAGGTGCCCCGGATTCCAGGGCTACTAATCAGTGCCAGAGGCTGGGAACAGAAGTAGCTAAATTAGTTAAAAAGTTGTTCGGCTAAAATTTCTATCTTTACCTGTACCTTTACCTATACCTAAGCTTTCAAAAGGAGCTAAATGTATATCGTGGTTCTTATAACCGTTTCTAACAAAAAAGAGGCAGAACATATCGCCAGTAAACTGGTCAATAAGAAATTGGCGGCCTGTGTTAATATCATTCCTAAAATAAAGTCTATATTTTATTGGGAGGGTAAAATAGACAAGGCTGAAGAGTTATTGTTAATTGTTAAATCTAAGAAATCGGAATTTAAAGGCATACTCAAATTAGTCAAGTCATTGCACAGCTATACGGTCCCTGAAATCATAGCCCTTCCCATAATCTCCGGCGAGGTTAAATACCTGAGGTGGATAGATGATTGCCTCAGGTAGCCCCTTGAACTATCTGCAGGCCTTTTTTGGGGGAGTGGTTTTAAGTTTTACGCCTTGCGTTTATCCGCTCATACCCATTATCGCCGGATATATCGGCATAAGAAGCGGAGGTTCTCATAAGAAAGGCCTGATCTTAAGTTTCATTTATGTCAGCGGTATGGCTTTTTCTTATTCCCTATTGGGGTTATTTGCTGCTTTGACCGGAAAGATATTCGGGACATTAAGTTCGCACCCGGTGACTCTGATGATTGTGGGTTTGTTCATTGTAGTTTTTGGGCTGGCCATGTTTAACGGTTTTATATTTTTGCCGAGTTTTATTAAATCCCCGGATACTAAAAAAAAGGGTAACTTTAGTGTTTTTTTCCTGGGGTTTAGCTCAGGATTTATTATTTCTCCTTGTGTCAGCCCAGCCCTGTTCTCTATATTGACCTTGCTTTTTACCAAGAAGAGTATTATCTATGCAATGACTTTACTTGTTAGTTTTGCCTATGGTATGGGTTTGTTGCTAATGTTGGTGGGGACATTCAGCGCTTTTCTGGTTAATCTTCCCAAATCCGGCAAATGGATGCTTTACATAGAAAGATTTTGCGCTTCAATTATTATGGGAATGGGTATATTTGTATTTTACAATGGAATACAGAGGCTTTAAATGCATATTAAATTAAAACTAATCTTTATACCGGTAATATTGTTTATGTTTATATCTTTAGGTTACTGCCAGAAAATACAAATCCAACAGGATTCTGAAATGGCAGTTAATTTCTCCCTGCCGGATTTGAATAAGAATAATGTTTCTATTTCCGATTTTCGGAATATAAGCGGCGTCTTATTGTTTTTTTGGACTACTCGCTGTTCATACTGCCTGGACGAATTGAAGTTGCTTAACGATAAGTATAAACAGTTAGAGCAGGAAGGTGTAAAAGTTTTAGCCATTGATATAGGAGAACCAACATATCGCGCGCAAGACTTCGCCAGGAAGTATGAATTAACCCTGCCTATTTTAATCGATTTGCGTGGTGAGGCTGCCAGTCTTTATGGAATATACGGCGTGCCTACCTATATCGGAATAGATAGGTCAGGTTTTATCCGCTTGGAAACTCACTCTTTCCCCGAAGATGAATACCGATTTTTAAGCCAGGAGTAGTATGTTTTTTCCTGCCCCGCTATCACTGGATTTCTATGAGCTTACAATGTGCGATGCCTATCTGCGTTACAAAAAGAATACCCAAGCCACATTTGATTTATTTGTCAGAAGGCTTCCCAAAAAACGCTCATTCCTGGTTTCTGCCGGTCTTAAAGACATTCTCGAAGGAATAAATAAATTAAGATTCCAAGAGGAGGATTTAGGCTATTTAAAGAGCCTGGGTGTTTTTAGCCGCGACTTCTTAGCTTATTTGAGAGGATTTAAATTCAGCGGTGATGTATGGGCTTTGCCTGAAGGAGAAATATTTTTTGCCAATGAACCGGTTATCCGAGTCTCTGCGCCCATCATCCAGGCGCAGATTTTGGAGACCATGCTTTTAAATATCATAAATTTACAGACCATGATTGCTTCTAAGGCTGCGCGGGTAGTCTTGGCAGCACAAGGTAGAAGCGTTTTTGATTTTTCTTTAAGAAGGACACATGGCCAGGAGGCAGGGCTTAAAGTGGCGCGCTCCAGTTACCTGGCAGGCTTTGCTGGCACATCCAATGTTTTAGCCGGGAAAATTTATAAGATACCTGTTGCTGGAACTATGGCCCATTCTTTTGTCATGTCCTTTAACTCAGAGTTGGAGAGTTTTCTGGCTTATACAAAAAGTTTTCCTGCCAAGAGTATACTTTTGGTAGATACCTATTCCACCAGGCGGGGAGTTAATAATTCCATTAAGGTGGCTCTTTCAATGCGTGGTGAAGGCTTTAAGCTGGCGGGTATCAGGCTGGATAGCGGAGACCTGGTTTGTCTGGCTAAAGAATCCCGTCGCCTGTTGGACAGGGCGGGGCTTAATTATGTTAAGATATTTGTCAGCGGCAACTTGGATGAGATTAAAATAAATGAATTATTGAAGAAAAGGATAAATGCCGATGCTTTTGGCGTAGGTACGAATATGGGGACAAGTTCGGATGCGCCTTTTTTGG
>JAHKBC010000176.1 GCA_018825725.1 Candidatus Omnitrophota bacterium | reverse complement strand
TGGTGGCTCAATTATAATAATTTAATTGCTAAGGATATGCGCCTTATCTCTGGCAGGTACTTTATGGTCTCCGGCCAGATGCACTTTGTTTTTCTTATTTATGCCTTGGTTTATTTTATCATAGGTTGTTTGGCTATAATCAAAAAATTCCGCAAGAGCGCCGGACTGCATAGGTTGCAGCTTAAATACGTTATCTTAGCCATAGTTTTAGCCTTTAGTATAGGTATATTCACCAATATTATATTTCCATTATTGGCATTTTTCTTCCCGGCAATGGAGGTTTTTAATCGCGCTAATCTCTTCGGCCCGATCCTACCCACCCTTTTTATAGTAACTACCAGTTACGCTATTCTCAAACACAGGCTTTTGGATATCGAGATAGTGATCAGCCGTTCTGCAGGATATATGGTGGCCGCTCCGGTGGTAATTATTTTCTACGGTATATTTGTAATTATTGCCGAGATATTTTTAAGAGATGTTGTGGGGTATAACAGTTTTATTGTTACTGCGATGGCGGCGGTTTCAATCGCTTTGATATTCCATCCCATCCAAAAGAAGGTGCAGGATTACGTGTACAATAAATTTTTTGCCGGCCGTTTCATTTATCAAAAACTTCTCTTAGATGCCAGCCGTCAGATGATTACTAAGTTGAATTTAGAGGAACTTTTGAGTTTTATTTTGGAGATCATTCAGAGTAATGTTAGAACTGCGCGCGTAGCTTTTCTTTTGCGTCAGGAGGAACGGGTTGGTTCGGATATTGAGCTTTTTTATTATTTGCGTTCCCAACGGGGCGTAGACCCGAATGTCGCCAGAAAATTTCAGGTAAGGAATGGCTTGATAAATTGGTTTAACGATACCAGGGAAGTTTTCGTCAGGGACGAGATGGAGATACGCATGGCGGAAAAGGGTTTTAGCGAGCTCTACGGCAATTTACATCAGATAGGAGCAGAGATTCTGGTCCCTGTTTTTATAAAAGATAAACTGGAAGGCATATTATCTATAGACCGTAAAGAAGATGGCGGAGGTTATTCGCAGTCAGATATTGATATACTCAATATTTTATCTGCGCAACTTGCGGTTGGCATTGAAAATGTCCGCCTCTACGGGGAAGCGATAACCGATGAATTAACCGGTCTTTTTAATCGCCGGTATTTTGATTACAGATTAAAAGAAGAGATTCTGCGCTCCCGGCGCTATAAGCGCTCTTTGGCTCTTTTGATAATAGATATAGATAATTTTAAGGCGGTAAACGATAAATATGGGCACCAGGCCGGAGACATGGTTTTAAATCAATTATCAGAGTTTATCCGCGCTGGCCTGCGTCAGGTAGATATTGTCTGCCGTTATGGAGGGGATGAGATATCTATAATACTGCCTGAAACCGGCAGGCAGAGTTTGGTTTCGCCAGCAGAAGAGAATAAAAATATCTCTGGGCCTCTGGTGGCTGCCGAGCGTATTAGAAGCAATATTGAGAAGCACATCTTTATTTTTGGGGATGAGAATATCAAAGTTAGCGTAAGTATCGGGTTAGTTTATATTGATGATTGGTCTAAAGAAGGGATATCCCCGGAGGAAATAATTGGCTTAGCTGATAGGGCATTGTATCGCGCTAAGTCTTCAGGCCGCAATTGCGTAATGGAATAAAAAAGAAGGAGTTCCGTATGTCGAGGATTTTTCGGTTTGTAGCCTTATTGGTTCTTGTTTTTATTCTGGTTATATTTTTATTACCTAATCAAACATTATTTGCAGCTGGTTTTAATGTTGTAGAGCATGGGACGCGGTCAATGGGTAGGGGAGGGGCATTTGTAGCTACTGCCGATGACGGTTCTTCTTTTTACTATAATCCCGCAGGCCTGACTCAGATAGAAGGCGGGTTATTCCAGGAAGATCTGATTTTTATCTTTCGTAATACCAAATATGTAGCCACTTCTGGGGTTGAAGAGAAGATGAACCTCATAGCCCACCATGCTAATACCTATTTTGTAGTAGCTAATAAATCCGATAAAGTCAAATACGGCCTGGGTATCTTTACACCATTTGGTTCTTTTACCGAATGGAGTGAGTACGGGCCTTTGCGTTATATGGCTACTTATAGCGAAATGAAGATGACTAATTATAATCCTTCGCTGGGTGTAAAAATTAATCCGCACTTATCTTATGGCCTGGGGCTGGATATTTACGAGAGCAGCATGAAGTCCAAGAAGATGGTGAATTATGTCATTAGCGACGCCCATTATACCTTAGAGAGCAGAAAGGCCTATGCCCTAGGTTACAATTTAGGCGTATTATATAAGTTGGATGATAGAGGAGGCTGGGAGTATCCTATCGCAGCCGTTTCTCCATGCTTTACAAAGGCCAGGGGGTAATCAGTGAAATACCTACAGGCCCGAACCTTAAATCTTCGGTTTTGGCAAAATATAGTTTTCCTGATGAATTTATGGTTGGGTATGCCCAGAGGATAAAGGGTAAGTGGGATGTGGAGGCAGACCTGCAATGGACAAACTGGTCGCAATATAAGCATGTATCCGTGGAATTCTCTGACCGGCCAAGCTGGAATACTTTTTCCCCTAAAAACTGGCGCGATGGTTTTATCTATAAACTGGGATTAGAATACTTTATGAATGACCGGGTTTCCTTAAGGGCGGGGTATGCATATTCCACAAGCCCTGTGCCTTCTTCGAGCTTTGAGCCCTCAACCCCTGATGCGTGCAGGCAGACATTATATCTTGGTTATGGCTATAAGAAGAACTCCTTTTCAGCCAATATAGCAAATGCTTTTACAATTTTTCGCGATCGCTTTGTAGA
>JAHKBC010000175.1 GCA_018825725.1 Candidatus Omnitrophota bacterium | reverse complement strand
CCCTATTAAATTAAGTATAACAAAAAATACGCACAGCCAAAAAGCAATAACATTTATAGATAAATGAGTAATTACGCTCAGGTAAGCCCCCATGCCTATTAAAGCAAATGCTCCTTTCAAACTCAAAGAGAACCACGAGCTAAAACCAGCAAGAGTCCCCAAAAGAGGGCCTAACCCTCTCATGATATAAAAGTAGTCTCCTCCGGCCTTAGGCATAGCCGTTGTTAACTCTGCCATACTTAAAAGTGTGGGGATGCAAAAAATTCCCGCTATTATATAAGATAAAATAACTGCCGGGCCTGCCTTAGCAAAAGCTAACCCGGGGAGAATAAATAACCCCGAGCTAATCATAGCCCCTGTTGCAACACAAAAAATATCCAATAGGGTAAGTTCTTTTTTTAATTCCTTCACCATTTGAGGTTTCCTTATAAAACAAATTATATAGATGGTTTACATGGCTGCAAACCGAGAAAACGCATAAAAATAAAAATCTTGTATTTCATTAAAAAATATTTAATCCCTTATCTCACCTTGAGCATGGGCTTAAACAAAACGCCTATAGGTACAACTCGACTTGGTCAAAATACAGAGTCCCTTTTCCTTCAGAGCGGAGTTCGAATCGATAGCTTTTAATGGGAAAATTTAGTACTGCATTCTTATCCGCTCCATCCGGCTGCCAATCGCCTCTAGCGAAGAAGTTGACAAAATCACAGGTAACCTGTTTCCATTCTTTAAAATTATCGTCAAACATAATGCGCCAAATTTCATTTCCGCTATCTTTAATATCCAATGCAATCCTGGCTCCAGAATTGCTTCCATACATATAAAGGGAAATTCCTTTAACTTTATTCCAGGCTATGCCATCAGGCCCTACCAGCCAAGCGGAATTCTTGGCGTCAAGGCCAAACCCTCTGGCTATCCACATATAACCACCGCTGACAGAATCATATTTAACCATCATTGACTGTTTGCCGGAATATTTAATATCCTTGTTTACTTTAACATCGACAAAAGAGCCGTTGCCCGAACCAAAATCAACAGTCCCTTGCGGGCCTCCGGTTATACTTGCCTCAAAATCATCGATAAGAATACCCTCGGCAGAAAACGAGAGCGAAATACCCAAAAAGACTAAAATAAACGCAAAATATACCCTCTTCATCTTTTTTCTCTTTTATTTAAGTTTTATATTCCGGCTATAAATGCACCCACAGTAATTCTGCCTGTACAAAGAATAATCCTTGGCTAATGTATTGGCTTTTTGGAAACCGCCTTTTTTCTTAAAATCTAAAGGCAAAAATCTTTCTGCCCCTATTTCAAGCCCTGTATTATTGATAACCCGGCTATCTTTATGCGGACTGACAGAAAGAGTAGTGGTAAAATAATCACAACCTAATTCTGTAGACTTATTATTTGCCTGTTGCAGTCTTAGGCGATAACATAACTGACACCTCAAACCGCTTTCTGGCTCATCCTCAAAACCCGCAGTTAAGCTCAACCATTCATCTTTATCGTAAGACCCAAACCGTAATTCAAAACACATGTTTTCTGCTGTTTGTTTGGCTGCCTCCAGCCGCTTCTTGTATTCCTCTTCAGGATGGATATTAGGATTATAAAAGTACCCGATAACCTCAAAGCCCTCTTGTCTTAACCTTGATACAGAACCGCAGGCGCAGATACCACAGCAGATATGCAATAATACCTTTTGCATATTAAAATAATCCTTTTATAAATACAGGGCCATCCCATCGTAAGCCGCGATTATTTCCCGCCCCAATTCTTTAGTTAGCTCTTGAGAGATAATATGCGGCTTGGCAAAAAGCATATGCATGCCAAAGTGGGTTATGATCGTTTTCTTAGGCTTAATTTCGCGAATTAAGTCTTTTGCTTCGCGCAAAGATAGATGATCAATGCCAGGCCTGGGCTCGGGAAAAACAACTCCCATGATTAAAATATCCACTTTATAGAAATCCGCCAATTTATTAAAATATAAGCTATCTATCAGGAAACCCACGGATTGCCCATGCATTGTGAACTTGAAACCATAGGTCTCCACAGGATGAATATGGG
>JAHKBC010000174.1 GCA_018825725.1 Candidatus Omnitrophota bacterium | reverse complement strand
TCTTCCAGTGCTTTTTATTAAAAGCTACCAACCTGACATCCTCCTGCCGGCAGAGCTCTTTCATTCCGGTACGGGAATATAATTCCTCCAGCGCAATTTCCTGATTACCCCACGCGCTAGGGCTATCACCTACGCATATATCGCAGTTAATCTCTTTTAATACCTTGATAGTTGCCCTGACCACTTCCGGATGGGTAGTAATTCCAAACTCCGGCTCTTTGGCTATTAATAGATTCGGTTTGACCAAAACCTTACTACTGGGTTTAATAAAAACCTGTATGCCTCCGATTAAGTCAACCGCTCTTTTAACGGCTGCTATAACCATACCGGAATCGTAATCAGCGCATTTGACAAGAGCTACTTTAGAATTCATCTATTAACCTTTAACCCGAAGAAATTCATAGCATTATTGCTGGTGGCTTGGGCAACAACCTCGACGCTAATCCCTTTAATTTTAGAAATCTCTTCAGCTAAGAACCTGACCTGCCACGGTTCATTTCTTTTTCCCCGGAAGCCTTCCGGAGATAAATAAGGCGCGTCTGTTTCCAAAAAAAGATTATTTAAGGGCGCCAATTTAACCATCTCTCTTAAATCCTGGGCTTTTTTATAGGTTATGTTGCAGGTAAAAGAAATAAAAAAACCCAGGTCCAAACACTTTTTAAGAAAATCCTGGCCTCCGGAAAAACAATGCACTACAGCCCTTAGCGGCATATTCTCCTTGAGCACTTTGAGGGTATCTTCATGGGCTTGGCGGCTATGCAGGATTACCGGAAGTTGCCTCTTCTTTGCCAGATTAACCAGCCGAGTAAAAACTTTGAGCTGATTATCAGGGCTGGATAAATTCCGGTAATAATCCAGGCCAATCTCGCCGATAGCTATAACTTTATCAGCCAAGGATAACTTTTCTAATTCCGTCACAACACCTTCATCGCAGGAATCGGCGTCATGAGGGTGGCATCCAACGCTTGCATAAATGAAATCATATTCTTTGGCTAAATTTACGCTACGCCGGGAATTTTCAAGACTGGAACCGATATTGATAATATAATCAATACCCTTTTCCCGGCAACGCCCAATAACATCTTCTCTGTCCAAATCAAACTCTGGAAAATCAAGGTGGCAATGGGTATCAATAAACATAGTTCTTAGTTCTTAGGCTTAGTATCGATGCGGGGAAATAATGGGCTTCCCTTCTTGATTTCTTGGTCGCCAAACTGCTCTTTTATGGATTTAGCAGTATCCGGCATAAAAGCATATATTGCATCGGCAACCGCTTTAATCACATCTACCAAAAGCCGGATAAAAGCCTCAAGCTCTGTTGTCTTGGCCTCCTTAACAAGATTCCAGGGTTTTGTCTCTTCGACATATTTATTAGCCATGGCAATAAGATTCCAAATCTTCTCCAGCCCCAGGCTGAAATTAAAACCAATGTTCAATGCCAAATCTGGTTCTGTCGATAACGCCTGGATGCTCGCTTTGATTCTTTTACCTTGCTCATTCAAAACCCCTTCTTGGGGTATTTTCCCCTGGAAATACTTCTCTACCATAGTCAGGCTGCGATAAACCAAGTTTCCCAAGTCATTAGCCAGATCGCTGTTGAACCTCTTGATTATTGACTCCTCTGAAAAATTACCATCCAGGCCGAATGGAACATCGCGTAATAGAAAGTACCTATAGGTATCTATTCCAAATTTATCCGCCATATCCAAGGGGGCAACAGCGTTCCCCCGGGATTTAGACATCTTATCCTGCCCCATCATCCACCAACCATGGGCGAATATAGTCATGTCTTTAGGAAATTCAATATTCAAAGCATGCAGCATAATCGGCCAGTAGACCGCATGGTGCCTTAAGATATCCTTGCCGATTAAATGCACTACTTGAGTATCTTTTCCCCACCAGCCAGATATATATTTGCCATCCTTATCAAAAGTCCCCACGGCGCTGATGTAATTAATCAGCGCGTCAAACCAGACATAAGTAACATGTTGCGGGCTGAATGGTAAAGGTATACCCCAACTTAGGCGCTCCTTGGGCCGGGAGATACATAAATCTGTAAGCCGATTGAGTTTCAAGAAACTGAGTACTTCATGACGCCTGTTCGCCGGTTGAACAAACCCGGGGTTTGCCTCAATATATTCAATGAGCCAACCCTGGTAATTGGAAAGCCTAAAAAAATAATTTGTTTCACTGATCTCTTCTATCGGCCTCTTACAGTCCGGGCAGAGCTTTTCCTCGATTTGGGTCTTTGGCCAAAAGGTTTCGCAAGGAATACAATACCAACCTTCGTATTTTGCTTCATAAATATCCGGAGTGGGCTTCTTATTCTTTAAGATTTCCAGCACTCGAGTCACAGTTAGAATATGACGGAATTCAGTAGTACGGATAAAATCATCGTAAGAGATATTCAACTTCTCCCATAAATATTTGAATTGAACCACTACTTTATCCACAAATTCCTGGGGGGACAAATTTGCTTCATCGGCAGCCTTTTGGATCTTCTGCCCATGCTCATCAGTCCCGGTCAAAAACCAAACATTCTCTCTTCCCAGGCGTTGGCGCATAAAACGCGCCAGGATATCTGCAGCGATATTAGTATAAGAATGCCCGATATGCGGAGAAGCATTTACATAATATATGGGAGTAGTGATATAAAATTTATTAGCCATATTTTTTTACTTATCTTTATAATTTAACTCAATTATTTGGCCTTCTTCCAACTGGACCGAGACCATGCGCTTAAAAACATTAACATTAATAACCTTTCCTCTGCCCTTTTCGGTATTAATC
>JAHKBC010000173.1 GCA_018825725.1 Candidatus Omnitrophota bacterium | reverse complement strand
AGTTTTTTAGAAATCTGAAAGGCTCATTTTTTTCTATACCAAGCAGTTCCATACGCTCCCGGTTAATTTCAAAGAATAAATGGTAGATTTTTTTTGCTTCTAGCAAACCTTTGGCCCCAAAAAGCACCAAGGCGTCACTGCCTTCGGTATCTATCTTAAGAACTTCTATATCCACATCTTGGCCTTGCATAAAATCATCCAGTTTCATTAAAGAAATTTTAATCGCTCCTAGCCTCTCCCCGCTGCTCAATCCGCCCCAACCAAGCTGCTCCTGCGGACCAATATCGAATAAAGCCTCCTTGCTCTCATTACCCAAAGCTTTACTTTGCATATCTGCGCGCGAACTAAAACCATTACTATTCAAATTCTGCTCTAAATATGTAATACAACGTGGGTTGGGCTCAAAAGCAATTACATGGCTTCTGGGATTTATGCCAAGCCAAAGGCAGGAATAATAACCAATATTTGCGCCGGCATCAACCAGTAAACCACCTTTTTTTGCCAATCCTGCAATTGTCCGAGTTAAACCTAACTCGTAGAATCCGGTTGCACCAATACACTGATGCATAACATCACTGGATAGCAACCTTAGCTTAACCTGAGGAGAAAAAACTAGCGATGCGCAAGAAAAATCATATGCGGACACGTTAATCCTGGGAAGCACATGATTGTAAAAAAGGTATTCCCTGAAACTCAACGGATATAGTTTCCTTAAGAAATTCAAAATACTCCTTCTGTGCGAATCCTAACTATTCGCCATAAAAAATTAACAAAAAACATGACTGAACTTACCACAATTAATCATTATCATAAATTAGTCACCTAATTTATAGCTATTAAAGCAGTATTTATTGGGTGGCTAAATTTAAGAGATTAAGCCCAGTACGCGGATCAATGGATTTCGATGCCTTTACGTTTTTTAGTTCAAAGATTACCGCTTCCATTACCAGAAAAACCTGGGAACGGCCGCGGACACATCCAGTCAAAACCTTATTCTTCTTACCCATACTACCGTGTATATGTATCTGTGGCCCACTTTTACCGGTAAAAATCGTCCCCATACCCATGGCCTCCCAGCCATTACGAAATCGAATCTTGTTTGGTTGTGGAGGTATAACCGGCTTCTTAGGCCCGGTAACCAGATCCCCTCTTTTCAACGCACCAATAAAAATAAGGGCTGCTGCCATTATTTTTTCTTTTCTGGCCAGGGAATGTAATTCTTCCAAAAGAATATCGTTATGCTCAAACTTTAGCAAAAAAATTCTTCCCAGGCTTCCTTGAGTATAATGCATCTATCCTTTATTAAAATGGCCTTAAGGCCTGTTTATGTTAAAATAAATACCTACTGATTATATGCAAAAGGGTATCGGCTTCAACGGGCTTTACTAAATAATCTGCGGCCCCTGCGGCCTTTGCCTTAAACATTGACCGGGTCTCAGCCTTAGCGCTCACCATGATTACCGGAATAGAAACAATCTTTAGCTCTACCCATTTAGCGCGTAATTTATTTAAAAACTCGAATCCATCCATACCTGGAAGCGTTATATCCAACAAAATAAGATCAGGCTTGAATTCCAAGGCTAAATCCAGGCCTTTTTGCCCATCTATAGCAAAGCTGACATTATAATCCGCGCGCTTTAAGATATTACTCAAATAGATTACTGCATCTTCCTCATCATCAACTATCAATATTCTCTTATTGTAAGTATTGGCCATAGATATCCTCTTTTCCGAATCATCCTGAATCTTTTAATTTATTGTATAACACGATCCCGCAATTGGGCATAAATACCTGTGCCTTCATGCTGTCTGAATTTCTCCTGGAACAAGCTTGGCATTATATAGTGAGGATTGCTATAACGGTTTCCGTATATTACTGCCTCCGGATGTGTATGCAAAACCCCCAAGAGCGTATCTTGTTTGTGCCTCGTTTCATCATACTGGCATAAAGAAATAAACCTTAGCTTAGGCACAATAGAATTAATATTATTTTCGTACTCTATCAGGCTACTCGCGCCGGGAGGCACAGATAAATGCCAGCCCATCTCGCCTGCGCCCCTGACACCGGAAAATTTAGCCATGAGCGCCTCAAAGTGCAGTTCTTGTATAGCGTCAAGCATCCTTAATCCCGAAAAATAACCATCAGCCAGGTATGTATCATTGAAAGACAAAAATACCAATTGTTTTCGTGATAAAGCGGATTTAGTATCTATCCCGGAAGCAGCAAGCATCCCGCAAATCTGGTCAGGGGTGATATCTTCAAATATATAGATACACTTCTCCCCCTGTTTTAATCCGGCAGCCAAATAAGGGATTAAAACAGACAACTGTTCGGTTTTATCCCGATAAATATTACAAATATGCATTCCAAATTTAATCTCTTGGCAATTAAGCATATTTTTTACCCTCCCGGAGTAAAAAATATTTTTCTGGAAAAGTAATTTTATATCCCTGTCTCATTTTCTTATTTAAAATTATAATGCTTCTTTACCGGCTTTTTAACGATCCAGGCACAGCTAAGGCCTTGGGGAAAAGTCACAAAATCCCCTTTACCGAAACTGACGGATTTGCCGGTATTGTCTTCTACGGTCACTTCGCCTTCTAAAAATAAGCACTCTTCAATGCTGTCATAATGCCAATCGAATTTAGAAACTTCCTTCTGCCATATCGGCCAACTATACACACCCCTCTTTTTTAAATCTTCCTGGCTCAATTTCTCAACTTTTATCTCCATATTTAATCACGCCTCTAGTCCATATTTTACTTGCTATTCTTAACACAAATCTATAAAAGATTACCTTTAAGCATAATTTGTACCGCGTTTCATATTTAACATCGTAGTTGCGCCATTCATAAACAGAAGGCCCAAGAGTTCAACCTCAAATTTGCCTCCTACATTGTTCAATATAAAAATTACAACTGCTACCCCTGCGCCAAATAAGTACTTCACTAATTTTTTCGTAGGAGACGTTTTAGGCTCAATAACCATAACAAATATATAAAAATAGCTTAGATAACCCAGAATTCCTAAAAATGGACTTCGAAACAATAATGCCTGGGCCCCAAATAACACAAAGAACACGATTGTGTAACCAACAATAACCTCAGCCTTTCTTAACTTATATACAAAATAAAATCCAAGGGGTATTATGATATGCCAAAGATACGTTCCTCTCCATTGCGTAAAAGCGCCTAATAAAAGAACGCTTAAAAATATACCTAAGGCCGCAGGGTTAAAAACCGGCCTATTTTGATAACGGATAAGGTATCTTGAAATAATAGCTGCGGCTGAGGCAAAAACAAAATAGAACCAAGGCTGCCCGCTATTAAGGACAAAACCTATAATCAGGCCGGTAATAACCGCGCTCTCGGTCAATTGCGCCTTTTTTGACTTTAAATAAGAAACAAACGCCTCTGCCGCTAAAGCAGAAATAACCGCAATAAGAGTTTTGGTTAAAAAAACAAGGTCATTATCCTTAATCGCCAGAAAAACAGCAAAACAGGCTAAATAAATTATCAGTTT
>JAHKBC010000172.1 GCA_018825725.1 Candidatus Omnitrophota bacterium | reverse complement strand
TATCAAAAACATTATCGTAATGGGGACAGACTCTTTTGTTCCGTACTGGACAAATACATCGTAGACGTAAATGGGAATCGTAGAAGGCCTGTAGGCCACAATCATCAGGCTTCCGGATTCGGACAATGCCCGGCAGAAACTTAAGATGCATCCGTTAAATATACCGGGTAAAGCAAGAGGTAACGACACCTTAAAAAATGTTTGCCTCGGATCTGTGCCTAAAGTCCTGCTTACATTCTCAAATTTGGGATTGACTGACTCAAAGGCGCTGATTGCTGAACGCACCAAAAAAGGCATACTCACGAATATCTGGCAGGCAATTATACCGAGATAGCTTCCGGCAAAGTTAATACCAAAGACGCGGTTAAAAAAATTACCTAAAGGGGTTTTAGGCCCTAAAAAAACGAGTAAAGCAATCCCGGCTGCGGTTTGAGGCACTAAAATCGGAAGGTCTATGAGCGCATCCACCAATGGCTTAAACTTAAAATCAATTCTAGCCATAAAAAACCCCAAAGGGACACCGAATAAAAAAATTATCAAGGTTGAGATAAAGGCAGTGCCGAAGCTTACTGCCAAAGCATTGCGTATATCCTGATTCAGGGTAGAAGCAAGAGTCTGCAATGAAGACTGGAAGAGTAGATTTAGAAGCGGCAACAGGATCAAAGCCAGAAGTAAAAATCCCATCCCAAACATAAAAGTTATAAATACATTACCCCTCTTTCTGATAAACTCTAAGATTATAAAATAAAAAAGGCTAAATACTATCAGCCCCGATATCCAGTAGGCGGTAAATATAATAATGCAGAAAATGAAAATAAACAGGTAGCCTAAAATTCTAGGTAGATGAAAAAGACTGGCATAGAGAAAAAGCACAAGTATAAAAATAAGTGGCCGCTGACTTAAAGCAATGAGGGTAAAAAACAGCGCAAAATATCCCGCCAGATATATTGACCATCGGAAATTTTTCAGCCTCTTTGCATAAAGTAATCCGCAATAGATAAAAAACAGATTGGCGCAAAAAAGTAAGGAATTTGTCCCTGCATCCAGCCACGAGAACAACAATAATTGCGCTAGAGCTAATAATCCTACTAAAATTATTCTTTTGGCAAACATAGCTCCTTAAATTCCTGAGTTATACTTCCTTGACAATATCTTAAATCTATTTCTACGCCATATTTTTTAAAAATATTTTGAGCCTCTTGGGAAAACAAGAATTTAAAGAATTTTTTAGGCCAGTCCTTGGAAATACTGCCTTTTAAAAATCCTATCGCAAACGTTATCGGTTTTCCTTTTAATTCAATGAACCTGTTTCTTTCTTTGCTGGAAACACTTACCGAGGCTTTATCGTAAAGCGCAAGGAAGCTGGTATCTCCCAAATTAATCTGAGGGGGTAGTTTAATAAAACGCAAGGATTCCCTTTTAGCGATACTTAGGTACTCGAAGCTATAATCGGCATCTCCAGCCTTAAGCGATAAAACAATATCGTCTTCCTTCGGATAAATATTGGCGGGCAGGCAATTCTTAAATAACTCTTGTGAAATATTTTCCTTGAAATAACTATCCGCTAATTTCCAGCTTATAAGTGTGCGGTAACCTAAAGGGTCGAGATTCTCATCTACCCTGGATATTTTTACGCCCTTTTGGGAAATAACCTTGTGCCAGTTTTTCTCATTTATCTGATTAGAATACTTGCTCTTCTGGGTAAAAGCCAAGCATAGTTCATCTTTGCCAAAAGTGATGTACCAATCCAGATACTCAGGCAAAAGAAAATCCTCAATTACTTCCGGGCTCGAACTAATAATAATATCAACACGCGAAACGAATTTCTTTTCTTTAATAATGTATCCTAATTCCCTGCTGCCGGATACGCGAAGATATAGTTGGACCTTAGTATTTTTATTCTCGAATTCCCTGGCTATTTCTTTAACCGCATCCTCGAATTCTGGAGCGCAAAAAACACTCACTATTTCCTTGGCCACGCCGGGAATAAACTCGCCGGGTTTACAGCAATAAGCATTTTGCAAAAAGAATAAAGAAAAAATAATAAAGAAAATTATCCTCATTTGCGGCAAAACTCCTTTAAACTCGTCGGGATCTTAGATGTGTCACTTGCTATAGCAAGAGATAGAACCTCTTGATAGTTATCTTTAATAATCTTTTTTCCGTTCTCACTTAAAAGGAATTTAAGAAATTTTATGGCTAATGCGGGATTAGGAGCATCAGAGGCGATAGTAAATCCATAGGTAATCGGCAAACCATAAGCAACGGAAGGCTCATCTTTTTCTTTACCTGTTATAGTAACCTTCGCTTGCGCATAATCAGATTTAAAATTAATATCGGATAAATCTATCTCTTGGGGAAGAGTTATATATTTCAGATTATGCTGTTTTGCAATAGATATATAATCAAAAGTATAATCTAAGGTAAAACTCTGAAGCAATGACAGAAGCCCTAATTCTTCATGTCTTATATACTGAGAAGGGCAATTATCATTCAAAGCCTCGTATATGCTCTTACCGTTTATTCTATCTTTATAATAAAGGCCGGCTAACTGCCAGGTCATCAGTGTACGATAGCCCAATGGACCAAAATTTTGGTCAACTCTTCCTAACCGGACATCTTTTCGGGTAAGTATTTTATACCAGTTCTCCGGGTTGACTTCACTTCCGTATTTTGATTTTTCAGTAAAACAGATAACCATTCGATCCCTGGCAAAAGTTATATACCAATCAGCAAAATTCGGCATAAGCAGATCCTCGATAACCAGATAATCGGCAAGAATTAAAATATCCGCCTTTCTTTTAAGCTGGGTTATCTTATAGCAGGCCGCTCTACTGCCTGAGAACTCAAAAATTACTTCAATCTGGGGGTTTAATTTCTGGAATGCATTCTTCAAATCACGCATCGGTGAGGCAAAAGCAGAAGCTGAAAAAATAACTAATTTCTCTTTTTCTGCGGCATAACTGAAGGCAAGGGGAGATAATGATAATACCAAAATAAAGGTTATTAACTTAGCCTTTTTCATACGTTACCTTATGAATTCTTTAAGCTCTGCGGGAATTTTCGAAATATCATTGGCGATAACCGGCCTTATTAGAGGCTGGCCATTTTTCTCCATAATTTTATCACCTTTTTCAGAAAGAAGAAACTTTATGAATTTTACCGCCAGCTTATAATTAGGTGCATCCTTCGGAATGGTTAAGGCATACACTATGGATGTCCCATAAACAGTGCTGTATTTCCCCGGTTCTTTACCAGTAAGAGTAACTTTGGCTTGACGATACCAATCATCAAACTCAGGATTATTCAGATCTATCTCTTCAGGCAAAGTTATATACTTTAGATTGTGTTGAATCGCGATAGAAAGATATTCAAAGGCGTAATCCAACGCAACTGACTGGAGGAGCGAAAGAAGTTCAACTTCTGAAGGACGCACATTATTAGGCGGGCAATTCTCCAAAAGGGTATCGTAAATAGTCTTTCCTTCCAACTTTTGCTTATAATATAAATCCGCAAGCTGCCAGAGCATTAAAGTCCG
>JAHKBC010000171.1 GCA_018825725.1 Candidatus Omnitrophota bacterium | reverse complement strand
TCTAGCCAGCGATTAGATTATGGCTAGTGGAGTAAATTTGGACACAAGTAAAGTTGGGCAAATTTAAGGAGGGGAGAAAAATGAATTTAGCATATGTAGTAATAATAGTGGCAGTATTCATCTTTTTAAACGGTATCAGGATAGTCCGCCCCACTCATCGGGGGCTTATCGAAAGGCTGGGAAAATACAACCGTTTTGCCATGCCCGGATTTCACTGGATTATTCCGTTAATTGAGAAGATATATCCGGTTAATGTTACCGAGCAGATGGTGGATGCGGAGCCCCAGGAGATTATTACCAATGATAACTTGAACGCCAAAGTTGATGCCCAGGTTTATTTTAAGGTAAATTCTGATGAGGAGAGCGTAAAGAGTTCGCAATACAATGTGTTTAGCTACCAGTATCAGATAGTCAACCTTGCCCGGACAACTTTAAGAAATATTATCGGTACCCTTACATTAAAATCCGCTAACAGTGAGAGGGGTAAAATTAATGCCGAGCTGCACAATACCTTGAAGTCAGAAACAGCCAGCTGGGGTTTGGAGATTGTGCGCACCGAATTAAAAGAAATTGATCCGCCTAAAGATGTGCAGGAGACGATGAATAAAGTAGTAAAAGCAGAGAATGAGAAAATTTCAGCTATTGATTATGCTACGGCTACTGAGACTGCTGCGGATGGCCAGAAGAGGGCAGAGATTAAAAAGGCCGAAGGTATCAAGCAGGCAAATATTTTACGGGCTGAAGGCGAAGCAGAGGCGATAAAATTAGTCAATGAGGCCGCCGAGCATTATTTTGTCGGCAATGCCCAGGTTTTAAGAAAGTTGGAAGCTGTGGAAAAATCGCTGATGAATAATGCCAAGGTGGTTATTCCTTCGAATACTGAATTGGTTAATGTTATCGGCGAATTAGCCGGAGTTTTGCCTTTAAAGAGAGAAGAGAAGCAAGGGAAATAATTGTAGAGTTTTATTATATTTATGAATCCTGGCGGCTTTCACAGCGACCTGAGCGAAAAAATTCGGCAGGATTCATAATGAGATTAAATAATTATGCGTATTTTAGTAATCGGTTCAGGCGGGCGTGAGCACGCCTTAGTTTGGAAGATTACCCAGTCAAAATTAGCGGATAAGATATTCTGTTGTCCCGGAAACGGAGGGATTTCGGATTTGGCTGAATGCATCCCGATAAAGGCAGATGATATTTTCGGATTACTGGAATTCGCTCGTAGGGAAAAAATAGATTTGACTGTGGTTGGTCCGGAGGTTCCTCTATCTTTAGGCATTGTAGATGAGTTTCAAAAAAACAAGCTCAATATTTTCGGGCCGAATAAACGAGCGGCGAATTTAGAAGGCAGTAAGGTTTTTAGTAAAGAACTGATGCATCGTTACAATGTTCCCACAGCGGCATTCAATATTTTTCATGACCCGCAAGAAGCAAAAAAATTCATTGAGTATAGGCCGGTTCCCTGCGTGATTAAGGCAGATGGTTTGGCGCAAGGTAAGGGTGTTATTATTGCCCAGACGATAGACGAGGGCAAAGACGCGGTGCGCCTGATCATGGAAGATAGGGCTTTTGGCTCAGCTGGAAATAAAATAATCATTGAGGATTGCCTGCAAGGCCAAGAGGCTTCGATATTAGTCATTACAGATTCAAGAGAGACAGTTGTCTTAGCCTCGGCTCAAGACCATAAAAGAGTTTTTACTGATGACCGGGGCCCAAATACAGGAGGCATGGGCGCTTATTCTCCGACGCCGGTAGTTACAGATAGTTTGTTTAAGGAGATTTTAGACAAAATTATCTATCCCACTATTGATGGGTTAGTAAAAGAAGGCATTGAATATCAAGGAGTGCTTTATGCAGGGGTTATGATTACTAAAGACGGCCCTAAGGTTTTGGAATTTAATGTGCGTTTTGGAGACCCGGAAACACAAGTAATACTGCCGAGGTTAAATTCAGACTTACTGGAAGTAATGTTAGCTTGTTCTCATGGTAGTTTAAGTAAAATAATAAAGTCTGGCGGTTTAAAATGGGATAAGCGAGCTTGTGTTTGCGTGGTTTGCGCCTCCGGAGGATATCCGGCAAGTTTTGAAAAAGATAAAGAGATATCAGGTTTAGATAAAGTGAATAAGATTAAGGATGTGGTGGTATTTCATGCCGGAACAAAGAAGTCGGCAGTCCACAGTCCACAGTCCACAGTAAAATACTTGACTAACGGGGGCAGGGTTTTGGGGATTACCGGATTAGGCAATACTATAAACGAGGCTATTAAAAAAACTTATAAGGCAGTAGAGAAGATCGGTTTTGACGGTATGCATTATCGTAGGGATATAGGTAGAAGGGCAGTAGATAGTATTTAGAGAGGATTTCCTTAGACCTATCTACTATATAATACCTACAATTGGAGGAGATAAATAATGGGTAAGTTAATAAGTATAATTATGGGCAGTCAGTCTGACTTAGAGACAGTTAATGAAGCAATTAAAGTATTAAAAGAATTCAAGGTAGATTTTGAGGTTAAGGTTTTGTCCGCGCACCGCACGCCTAAGGAGTTGGCGGCATATGTGGAAGAAAGAACCAGAAAAGGGGTTAAGGTTTTTATTTGCGCTGCCGGAGGAGCTGCTGCCTTGGCGGGCGTAGTTGCCGCGCATACCATTTTGCCGGTTATAGGCATACCCATTGAAACCTCTAGCCTTAAGGGTATGGATTCTCTTTTATCCACAGTGCAGATGCCCGGAGGAGTTCCAGTCGCTTCTATGGCCATTGGAAAAGCCGGGGCTAAGAATGCCGCACTTTTTGCCTTAGCTATTCTGGGGGCTTTTGACAAAAAGATGCAAGTCAAGCTTGTGCAATATAAGAAAGATATGCGTTCCAAGATTACAGGGATTAAACTAAAGGTTTAGTTTATATCTTTATAAATCTAATTAGATGATTGATACAAAAAAAGTCAAAATAACCAGGGATAAGCCTGAAGAGTATTACCTGCGCAGGGCAGCGGATATTCTACGCGAGGGTGGTTTGGTAATAATTCCCACTGAAACGGTTTATGGGATTGCCGCCGATAGAAATAACAAAAAGGCTATGCAGAGGTTGTTTGAAGCCAAAAAAAGGCCTTCGGAAAAACACTTTTCTTTGCATATTGAAGATAAAAAGAGGGTGGATGATTTTTGCGTTGATATACCCATTGCCGCTTATAAACTGATGGATAAGTTTTGGCCGGGCCCGTTGACCCTGGTTTTAAAAGACAAGGGCTCTGGCACTATCGGATTAAGAATGCCGGATGACTTGGCAGCCTTAAGAGTGATTGATTTGTCAGGAGTGGAAGTAGTTTGTCCTTCAGCTAATATTTCAGGTGAGCCTGCGCCGGTTAAATTCTACCAGGCAATTAAAGATTTTGAGGGTTTAGTGGATTACGCCATTGATGCCGGGCCGACAAAGTTAGGAATCGAGTCGAGTGTGGTGGATTTATCCGTCGAACCATTCAGGATTTTAAGGGAAGGGGCAGTTAAAAAAGAAGATATTTTTTCTGTAGCTGCCAAAAAGACGGTATTATTTGTCTGTACCGGAAATTCCTGCCGTTCGGTAATGGCCAAGGCCCTGTTAGAAAAGAAGTTAAAGGCGAAGGGCAGGGATGATGTGGAGGTTCTTTCCGCAGGTATAGAT
>JAHKBC010000170.1 GCA_018825725.1 Candidatus Omnitrophota bacterium | reverse complement strand
TCTCTAATTTTAAGTATGCCCGAGAAGAAGGAAAGGCCAAAGAATATTTTCAAGGAGCTAACAATAGAATATTTGTCCAGGCTACGCTTGTTACATTATGCATTGTTCTGTTTACTTTATTTTTAAAAGGCCTTTTTATTTTTGTCGCGGTAGCTCTTGTTTCATATCTAATTAATAAATATATCAGCAGTAAAATTAATGGGGTTACCGGCGATACAATCGGCGCAGTGAGCGAGTGCATTGAGGTGGTTACTTTGTTTTGTATATGCATAATAGGAAGAAGCGGGTAATGGATAATCTAAATGCTATCTCCAGCTGGAGCGGAGGAAAGGACAGTTGTTTGGCCTGTTATAAAGCCATGCAAGAAGGTTTCAAGATAAAATACCTTCTGAATTTTATCTCTCGGGAATATAAACGCTGCTGTTTTCACGGTGTGGAGGCGGCACTGATTAAACTGCAGTCAGAGTTGATAGGCATACCTTTGATCCAGAAAGAAGTAACCAGCGATATGCAGAAATACGAAGATGAATTTAAGTCTGCGGTTTGTCAGTTAAAGGGCAAGGATATTAAGGCAATGGTTTTTGGGGATATTTATCTATTGGAGCATGAAATCTGGATAGAGCGGGTTTGCCGCGATATAGGTATATTTCCGGTGGAGCCCCTATGGAACAAACCTGTTTCTGAAATATTAACTGAATTTGTGGATGCGGGATTCAAGTCTATAGTAGTAAGCGCAAGGGCAGATAAATTCGATAAGGATTTTGTAGGAAGGGAGGTGACTAAAGGTTTTATCGAGGAGTTATCCAGCCGCAATATCTGTCCCTGTGGCGAAAACGGCGAATTCCATACCCTGGTCATTGACGGCCCTATATTCAAAAGACCAATCAGGATTATGGAAAGTGCCTCGGTTTTAAAAGAGGGTTTTTGGAAATACTGGTTTCTGGATATTAGAAAATATAACTAACATATAGAGTTTCTACCGGATAAGCGGAGGAAGTCCTGGTGGCCTGCCGCAGGCAGGAATTCCAGGCGCTGTCGCGCAACGGTAATGTTAGTTCACAGTTAACAGTCAACGGTTCACAGACGAATATTTATTTTATTGTGAGCTGTGCACTGCCAACCGTGAACTGATGAGTCCGGTCTACCGCTTATTTTGGGAAGTACTCTCGCACGAAGAGAAAAGGAGCAAAGTAAAAATGGACAAGAAATGGAAAATGGCGGTAGTTTTGAGTTATTTGATTTTAGGCATTGCAGGTTTTTCCAGGGCAGATGATGTCGATTTAGACATAATTGTAGTAACGGCGTCAGGGACTTCAGAGGATATAAAGGGAACTACGAGCGATGTGACCGTTATTGGAAACAAAGAATTAAAAGAAAACAATTTTATCCAAGTAAAGGATGCCATTAAGGAAACTATTGGAATGGATGTTGTTCAGACCGGTAGTTTTGGCGGTTCAACTTCGTTGTTTTTGAGAGGTACCAGCCCGGGGCAATCGAGGATAATGATCGATAATGTTCGGGTATATGATCCAATTGCAGCCGATGCTTCTTATGATATGGCTCATTTGACGTTAGACAATGTAGATCGCATAGAGGTGGTAAGAGGGCCGCAAAGTGTGCTATACGGTTCAGATGCAATGGGAGGAGTAGTCAATATTATTACGAAGAAGGGTAAAGGTAAGCCGACAACCAGTGTTTCATTTAGTGATGGGACTTATGATTCGCGTAATGAGGCTATAGAGTCAAGCGGTCGCATAGATGACTTCTCATATTCATTTTCCGCCTCGCATTATTACTCCCGGGGAATTTCAAAATTAAAGGATACCTCGGAACGTGATCCCTATGACAGGACAACTGTTGCTCTGAGGTCGGAATATGATATTAATACGCTTAATACCGTAGGTTTTACTGGTCGTTTTACAGATGCTAATTATGAATATGACGATTCTTTTAATCTGAGGGACGATCCTAACTTAAAGGGGCGGCAAAAGCAGATGATTTTCAGTAATTTTTGGGAAAACAGGTTCAGCGATTTTTGGAAACAAAAACTTCAATTTTCCTATATGGGGAATTTCCGCCGTGATTCAGACGACAAAGATGCGGATTTTCCGTCCGATTACTTAAGGGATTGGTATAATGGCGAGAAACATCAAATTGAGTGGAAGAATACGATAAAACTTCATAAGTTTGATACTTTAGTATGCGGCTTGGATTGGCAGCGTGAAAGCGGGGAGTATTATTATTACTCAGAATACCCTTATAGCGGTATAGTATATTCTTCGGAAACACATTTCCCTAAAGTTTTTAGCAGAACCAAAGGTGCTTACCTGGAGAATCTCCTTAATATCGATAATAGGCTTCATCTAAATACCGGTATTAGGGTTGACGATCATTCTTACGCGGGGCGCAAAACAGTATATAAGGCGGATACAAGCTATTTATTTAACAGCGGAACGAAAATTAAAGGCGGATGGGGCACGGCCTATAAAGTCCCTACGCTTTATCAATTGCACGCTGAAGCCATTCCTTTTATGTTTGGCGGAGGAAATAAAAATCTTCAACCTGAAGAAAGCCAGAGTTATGAGGTTGGATTTGAGCAAGATTTCTTTAAAGGTAAATTACGTTTTGGAAGCGTATATTTTCATACACAATTAAAGAACATTATTGATGCTAAATATGACCCTGTGACTTTCTTTACTCCGCAATATTCGAATGTCAGTAAAGCAAGAATTTATGGTTATGAGAATACAATTAGTATAAATCCCGTTGATGCCATAAAAATTGATGTTGCTTATACCTGGCAAGATACAGAAGACAAAACTAATGGAGATGAATTATTAAGGCGCCCTAAAAACAAAGTTTTTCTGAATTTTGCATATGCTCCGAGTAATAAATTAAACATAAATTTCAAATTAGCATACATTGGCCGTCGTAGCGACGTCGGTAATCTATTGC
>JAHKBC010000169.1 GCA_018825725.1 Candidatus Omnitrophota bacterium | reverse complement strand
ATTCAGGAAATCATGCCCGTCATTAGCGTAATATTCCCAGGCATTCTCACCATCCATAGCAATTACTACCAGTATGTCCTCTTTTTTGAAAGCGGAATTAATATTCTCTAAATGCCGCATAAAATCCGTAACTGCATCATTAGCTTTCCAGGTATGATATATAAAACCCAGCATGTCGGACAAATTCCTATCGCGGAAAATTATATTTAACTCCCCCTCCTCTCTCTTTAATATATATGGCTGATAGAGTAACCGGGTGTCTCTTTTCTTTGCTTTTAGCGATTTAAAAAGTATAGCCTCATCCGTAACTATCCATTTAACCTCGGATTCAATGATAAAGGGGAGAATGTGCTCACTAACCGCTTCCTCTGAAGGCCACATCCCAGTCAGGCTATCCCCAAATCTTGCGTGGTAAAACTCTACCGCCATATCTATCTGGGCCTTAGCATCAGAAGGATAAGCGAATAATTCCTTAGGCAAGACAGTCTTATTATTGGCCTCCCGGGCAATGCGGTTATTGTAAAGTAACGGCAGTATGGGATGGTAATACGGGCTGACAGTCACCTCTACCTGTCCTTTATCCACGAATTGTTTATAACACGGGATAATCGAATTTAATATTTTAAGGTGCGCATCTAAAACATGGTTCTTATCATCTTCGTTAAAGAACCTGGCTTTCTGGATTATTTTTTGCAAGCCAGGATCGCTATCTCTAAAAATCGGGTCAATCCAACTTAAATTAAACCATACCACCAAGTCCAGGTAATCTTTTAACTGAAAATCCTTTCCTGCCTGTTTCATATAATAAAGTTCCAGGTAACGCGGATGCATATCAATTACCTTGGACCGATTAATCATAAAAAAATTATCTTTAATAAAATTCTTCTCTTGCGCATTCAAATCCACGTTTTCTTTACGGGACAACTCCAGGAATTTATCTTTTACCTTTCCCTGGCCATAGTCTTCAATTTGTTCAACCAGAGACGGAACTAAATTAAAAGTCTGTTGGATGCCGGGATACTTTTCCAGGATCTTGACCATATCCAGATAATCCTTGGTGCCGTGCAAACGCACCCAAGGAAGGCCGGATTCCTGGGTCAGGAGGTTTTTATAATACGGCTGGTGCATATGGAATATAAAGGCGAGATTAAGCATGGAATTATAATGTCGTTTGATAATGCCGACTTTTACAAAATTCGGCATATTCGTCTTTAATTGTAAAACGCTATGGACGAATAAAAAACCCCTGAGGGATTGCTCCCCCAGGGGTCATTTAATTACATAAAAGAATACTTAGAACGCTACTTTCATTGAACCGATCAACTGGGTTGCGTCATTATTAGCATCCTGAAATGCTTTACCTGGTTTAAACCAACCCCAATTAAGCGCCATCTGGACATCTTCTGTGTAGTCATAGGTTGCAGATAAGTCAAGTTCCTGTCCGGCTTCTTTATCATCATTAAACATCAGGGTCTGGCCGGTATAAATATTGGTAAAGCTCGCCCTTTTGGATGTAAGATAATACAAACCTAAGTTGGCCTTAAGAGCAAGGTCATCCTTTGGTTTTAATTTGCCGTAAACATTAAAGACTGCAACGTTGGTGCCGGCAAATATGGCATTGGTGAGATCATTGGGTGCCTGGCCTTCAAACATAGGGTCCCACTCCGCGTGTGTATTATCCGTAGCTGATTGGTCACCGGATAAATAGGTATAAGCAACTCCTACCATGGGATCCAGCTTGGTCTTGAACATGTAATCAGCCATGGCCTGTATGGCAAATGCGCGGCGCCTGGTGGCGGCATCTGTGGCAGTAGATCTAAAAGCACCAAACTGATATGCAAATTCCAACGAAGTCATTAATTTTTCAATAGGATTAACTGCCAATAAAGCACCTATGGTGTAGAACTTCTCTTTCTTGCCTAGGCCATTCTTATCATTCTTGGCATAGAAGTAACCGTCAACAGAAGTCTTGTTATCAATAACATAATGAGCATTTAATCCAGCAACATCCACATCATCGCTAACATTCCTGGTGTTCTCTTCTGCCTTGGCATAAATCAAATCCACCATCAGGGGGTCATAGTTCAATGTTGCCCTGATCGCGTCAAACGCTTTTCTTAGGCTTAAATCATTAGGCACATTGGAAGCCTTGGTAGTAGAAAAATCGTAGTAATTTGTGCCATCAGCAATAATCAGACCTTTGCCGAAAAATATCTCCTGTCGCCCTAAGGTCAAGGTCAAAGGAGAATACAGGAACTCTTTTAAGGTAATATAGGCAAGGTCAATATCGATATTGTTGGTATTATTGGTTGCAGTATTAACTGAATTCTGTTCACCCCAAAGACGCTCATTGATCAATCTCATGGTAGTAGAGACATTATCCGTTAAATCAGCATCCACTTTCACGCGCACCTGCGAAGAGATAAAACTTTCACGATAATCGCGCTCATTGGCAGTTGAGCCTGCCTTAAGACGAAAATCATCGCGGGAAACTCCCTGCATCAAGATATCTCCGCCAACTTTCACATTCTGTACCTCAGCATAAGCATTAAAGAATAATCCCACTACAAATGCCAGGGTCAAGGTTAATATTAATCGCTTATTCATGTTTTACTCCTCCTTTTTCTACTACTTTTACCATCATTTTTTTGATTTATATTTATAGGTTACCCTAAGAGAAATGTAAGGACTGCTACTTTTAAATTTGTCTTTATTTTATCCCTATGCACCCCCTTCGCACTC
The DNA here is from genome assembly GCA_018825725.1 of Candidatus Omnitrophota bacterium. Taxonomy (GTDB): domain Bacteria; phylum Omnitrophota; class Gorgyraeia; order Gygaellales; family Profunditerraquicolaceae; genus JAHKBC01. Next base: position 806 of record JAHKBC010000169.1, on the reverse strand, counting down.
GCTGTATATTATTGTTTTTTTTATCATATATGCGGATGTTTGTCAAGCATTTTTTAGCGCTCCTACACCTTCAACAGCCTCCGGGCATTACCGGAAAATATGCCTTGAGTTAACCCTGGAGATAAACACAAGCCCCGCAGGTAATCTATATCTTTCTTTTGATCTGCCAAAGGAAAATCCGTGCCAAAAAGCAAACGGTCTGGGCGATGTTTTAATATGAGGCAACGAGTCCTGCTTTTAGATAAAAAACCCAGGAAGGAATGGAAAAAACCTTCTTGTCATCAATATAAAAATTCTGAAATTCCGGCTGAAATTTAACTCCGTCTGCTCTTTCCTTTATTCTCTCTAATTCCCTGCATTTTGACCTTAAAAAATTTTTCCAATTGACTCTTGGCTTTGAGCGATATCTTGACCGGCCAGGCATGAGTATGGATATTAATTATCATAAAATTTTCCGTTAATCTTTTCTAAAACTTCCTTATTGCTCCCAGGATAAACCAAAAACCAAAAAAAAGCAATAATACAGAGCATGTCCCGATTATCCCGGATTGAACTTTAAGACTCCAAAGTCTACGGGACTTAAAAGCGGCCCAAGAGACTGTCAGATAACAGATAGCATCGCAACACCAATGAGTAAAGGCAAATAGAATAAACCCCCTTATGCCAAACCTGCGCGTATTCAATACTAAAGCCGCGCCTATAGTTGACCACCATATTAAAAAATAAGGGTTAGCAGCTGTACTTAACAATCCGGCAAACATGGATCCGTAAGGGCTATCCTTAAGTAACCTATAATCCTGGCTTCT
>JAHKBC010000168.1 GCA_018825725.1 Candidatus Omnitrophota bacterium | reverse complement strand
TGTACGGGGGTATCGGTATCAAAGAACGACGCAAAATCTTCGATAAATTGAGTTCTTCCGATGTATCAAAGGCAATATTGGCGACCGGAGCGTATCTGGGAGAGGGTTTTGATGACCCGAGGCTCGATACGCTTTTCATAGCTATGCCCATTGCATTTAAAGGCAAGGTTATTCAATATGCCGGTCGTCTTCACCGTAAATACCACGCTAAAGCCAACATCCGCATATACGATTATGTTGACCGGAAGGTTTCAGTATTGGCAGCAATGTATAAGAAGCGTCTGAAAGCTTATAGGACCATGGGCTATGAGATTAAAGAGGAGAGTTCTCTGATTGTAGATGCTTCGGTATAGAAGTTTTGTTTAGAAAAACGGTTTGAGACTCCGCTTTTCACGGTGGCGAATTGATCCATTTTATCCTGTTTTTGAATTGAAGTCCCCTAACAACCGTCATTCTGTTTACCTGTAATTTCCTGGCGATTGTCCTTAAAGGCGTGCCTAAGAGGTATAATTCCTCTATCTTTTGGGCTAATTTCTGATATAACATTATTCTTATAGAAGTCTCAATTATGACCTTAAATTGAATTTCAGATGCGGTGCGAATTGGTTGCAGACGGGTCCGTTTTACTGTATATAATTTTTTATATTCGTTTAAATGATCTTACCTAATTTTATCCGCATCAAGAAGTTACATCTTAAGACTGTTAAAGTTCTTTTAAGTCGTTACAAGTCCTCAAAGGTCATTATTTCGGTGAATGTGTGGTGAAAATTCTCAGCGCGCTGTGATAGAAGAAATTTTGGACGGAAAATAGGGACAGCGACTATTTTACTGCCGGTTTTTGATAATAATTGAAATATTTTTGTTAGATTTTCCTTTTTTCCGCGTCTATTAATAGTAGTAATAAATAGTCGTTGACCTGATTTTCAATTCTGGCATAGCTTGTGCTAGAGATTTTTGGGAAAGGAGTTTTTTATGGAAAAGTTTAACGTTTTGGGAACTGAAATAACTTATTATAAGAAAAACGATCAAGACTATATTTCATTGACGGATATGTTAAAGGCTAAAGATGGCGATTTTTTTATTTCCGATTGGCTTAGAAACAGAAATACCGTGGAATTTCTGGGTATCTGGGAACGTGTCTATAATCCAGATTTTAATTATGGCGAATTCGCCATAATTAAAAGTAAGGCTGGCTTGAATAACTATAAAATAAGTGTTAAAGAGTGGGTTGAAAAGACTAATGCTATAGGTTTGAGAGCGGCAACCGGAAGATATGGCGGAACATTCGCGCATAAAGATATTGCTTTCGAGTTCGGCATGTGGATTAGCGCCGAATTTAAAATTTATCTTATTAAAGAATTTCAGCGGTTAAAAGAAGATGAAAACAATCGTTTGAAATTAGGATGGAATCTGCAGCGTACTTTAGCCAAAATCAACTACCGTATACATACCGACGCTATAAAAGAGAAACTGATTCCTGAAGAGTTGACTAAAGCCCAGACGAATATTATTTATGCTTCTGAAGCTGATGTTTTGAATATGGCTTTGTTTGGCATGACCGCCCAAAAGTGGCGTGATAATAATCCAGAGAAAAAAGGCAATATTAGAGATTATGCTGATATATCGCAACTGGTATGTCTTTCAAATCTTGAGAATTTGAACGCCTTATTTATCAGTGAAAGCCTTCAGCAGGAAGAAAGATTATTGAAACTGAACAGGATTGCCATCCAGCAGATGAAATTACTTACCGATGACCGGCAGGTGAAGAAGTTGGGGGCTAAGAAATAAAGGGAAACGGATATATATTTTTCTTAAAGATATAGGGTTTTGCGAATGTTAAAAAACCAGCTCATTTTTGCCTCCTGGGTTCGATTTTTAGCCTATTTTTGAATTGAAGTGCCCTGACAACAGTCATTCTGTTTAGCTGTAATTTCCTGGCAATTGTCCTTAAAGGCGTGCCTAAGAGGTATAATTCCTCTATTTTGGGCTAATTTCTGGTATAATACTCTTCTTACGGAAGTTTCAATTATGACCTTAAAGTGGATTTCGGACGCGGTGCGAATTGGTTGCAGACGGATCCGAGTATTTCCAAGTAGTAGAGTAAATATTCTTGACTTAAATTTAGAAAGTGGTAATCTAAGATTAACAATTAGATTCGTCCCGTGTTTGAAGGGGGAAGTCCCGGACGTTAAAAAAGTAAAACCTTCGTTGGTTAAGTTATGACCGGCGGGGTTTTTTTGTTTCTAGGAGAAGTGAATGAAGAAATTAATCATGATTATAGGGATAATAATTCTTTGTATTGGGCCGGTTTTTGCCGAGGAGCAGCAAAAAAGCTTTGAGGAAAAACACCAGGATAAAGATTCGATATTCCTTGAGTACGGCGAAACGATCCAAGTTAATGAAGATTGGTCTTATAGGAGAGAGGAATATAAGAAGCTAAAAATCCTTAAAGAAGAAGCCCGCTCAATGGGAGAAATCCCGATTCCCTATGACAAAGAAAGGGATAAGATAATAGAGCTTTCCGCGTATACAATAACTCCCGATGGCAAGAGGCACGGGTATA
>JAHKBC010000167.1 GCA_018825725.1 Candidatus Omnitrophota bacterium | reverse complement strand
TTATTGGCCTAGCCGGAAAGGATTTTTTTGAGCAGTTGTTCAGCCGTCAGGGTTACCTGGCTGCTTCTCTCATCGTCACCGGCATTATACTCCTTTTTACCCGGTTTTCTTTACGGGGAAAAAGGGAGCAAGCGAATATTAAAGATGGCCTTATATTGGGTATTGCTCAAGGCGTAGCCATTGTTCCGGGAATTTCCCGCTCCGGTTTGACCATATCTACTTTATTATTCCGGGGATTGAATGTTAATAAAAGTTTCAGCTTATCTTTTATCGTGTCCTTGCCGGCAATATTAGGGGCAGTGATTTTAGAAGCCAGAAAAATAGATTTTAGCCTTCGGGCAAATTTTACTTATTTGGCTGCCGGTTTTATTTGCAGTTTTATAAGCGGGATGCTTGCTCTCTATGGGTTGAAGAGGATCATTCAGAAAGCGAAATTTTATTATTTTGGTTATTATTGTTTATTGTTGGGTTTAACAGTCTATTTCCTGACTAATTTTAAGTGAGGTGGATATGAGTATTTTAGTATTGGGTACAGTAGCTTTAGATACGGTGAAGACTCCTTGTGGGTTAAGAAAGGATATACTTGGAGGTTCAGCAGTGCATTTTTCCATGTCCGCGCGCCTGTTTAGCGGGGTGAGCCTGGTGGCTGTGGTAGGTGAAGATTTTCCCAAACAGCATCTTGGTTTTTTAAGAAGAAAAGGATTGGATATTTCAGCTATAACACAGTCCGCCGGTAAGACATTTAAATGGAGCGGAGAATATCAGGGTGACCTGAATTCCGCGATTACGCATCATACTGAATTAGGGGTGTTGTTGAATTTTCAGCCTGCAATTTCTAATGCGCATAAGAAGTCGAAATACCTGTTCCTGGCGAATATTGATCCGGTTATACAGAGGCAGGTTATCCGGAGTATGCAGTCGCCGCGCTTAATTGCCCTGGATAGTATGAATTTCTGGATAAATAATAAGCGCCAGGAGTTGGTTAAGACTTTAAAATTAACGAATATCTATGTTGCCAACGACCAGGAGGCCAGGCAATTATCCCAAGAGAACAATCTCTTTAAGGCAGCTAAGGCTTTAACCAGGCTTGGCCCCAAGATGATACTTATAAAAAAGGGGGAGCATGGTGTGTTATTTTACAGCGATAAATATATTTTTGTCCTGCCGGCTTATCCGGTTGAAAGAGTGGTGGATCCAACAGGGGCAGGGGATACTTTTGCCGGAGGTTTTATGGGGTACCTGGCAAAGGCAAAAAAGACAGATAGCCAGACCATTAAAAAAGCCCTGGCTTATGGAACAATCTGTGCCTCTATTAATGTGGAGGATTTTGGGACAGGATGTACTGACGGTTTGAAGTCAGTAGATTTGGATAAAAGAATGCGAAGATTCAGTAAGATTGCCGGGTTAAATTTGGATATAAGAAAATAAAAGCAAATTTAATATTACCGTTAGCGCGGGAGAGACGGTTTAGCTCCAATAGCGTGAGTATTAGACTATTGCTATTGGAGTAAATTGTTCCGCCTTACGGCGGACCAATTTAGGAGGGTAGAAGAAATGTTGGAAGAAAAAGTATTTAATGACTATAAAGAGGCGCTTAAGGGTAAAGATAGCGTAAAAAGTAGTATCTTAAGTTTTTTGCGCGCGCAGTTTATGAATCTGGCAGTGGAAAAGAAGAAAACTAAATTAGAAGATGGAGATTGCGTAACGGTAATCAAGAAGCTGGTTAAGCAGCACCAGGATTCTATTGAGCAGTTTACTAAAGGCGTGCGTTTGGACCTGGCGGACAAGGAAGCCAAAGAGCTCCAGATATTAAAGGCCTATCTGCCTGAAGAATTGAGCAGTGATGAAATTAATAAGGTTATTGAAGAGGTAATCCGAGAAACCCAGGCTCAAGGTGCTAAGGATATGAGTAGGGTGATGAAAGAAGTGATGAATAAGGTTTCCGGCAAGGCGGATAATAAGTTGGTCAGCGATTCAGTCCGGAAAAGGCTATCCCAATAAATCATGTTTGCTTCGCTTAAAGTAAAGGAATACCGTCTTTATTGGACGGGTATGTTTGTTTCGTTTATCGGAACCTGGATTCAGATCACGGCCATGAGCTGGCTTATTTACGGCCTGACTCATTCGACCTTCCTTCTGGGTTTAGTAGGTTTTTTAGGTTCTATTCCCATATTTTTATTCTCTTTTTTCGCAGGAGCCATAGCTGACAGGGCTAATAAGAGAAACATCATCCTGGCTACGCAGATAGTTTTTATGCTTCTGGCATTATTTCTGGCAACGATGACCCAAATGAAATTAATTAACCGCTGGCATGTTATGGTTATCGCTGTTTTGAATGGTATAGTGATGGCTTTTGACGCGCCAGCCAGGCAAGCCATGGTCGTGGAATTAGTCGGTAGGAAAAACCTGATGAATGCTATTGCTTTGAATTCCGCAGCTTTTAGTGCCAGCCGGATGATTGGCCCGGCCTTGGCCGGAATATTTATTTCAATAATAGGCATGAGCGGGTGTTTTTATATTAACGCGGTAAGTTTCTTGGCGGTTATCCCGGCTCTTTTGCTGATAAAGGTTAAAAGAGCCTATCAAATAGAGCAAAATAATTCCTTATTACAGGATTTTAAGGATGTAATTTTGTTTGTTAAGAAGGACCAATTTATTTCGGCCATTCTTTGCATAACCGCTTTCTTGAGTTTGTTCGGTATCTCTTATGCTATTCTGATGCCGGTATTTGCCGACCATATTCTTAACGTTGGAGTTAAGGGGCTGGGGGTTCTTATGTCTTCATCTGGTATGGGCGCTTTAATCGCGGCTTTAAATCTGGCGCGCCTGGGAGATTACAATCATAAAGGGAAGTTATTGGTTCATTCCGCAATGGTATTTTCAATTTCGTTGATATTTTTTGCTTTATCAAGGCATTACCTATTTTCTATTATTATTATGGTTTTAGTCGGATACAGCAGCGTAAATATTTTTTCTCTTGCCAATACCTTGTTACAGTCTAAGGTCAGTGACGGAATGCGCGGTAAAATTATGAGTTTGTTTATGCTCACCTTCGCAGGTTTTATGCCTTTTGGAAGTTTGCTTGCCGGTGGCCTGGCTGCAAAGTTAGGGGCTTCATTGTCGGTTTTGATAGGCGGAGGTGTTTGTTTAGTAACTTTTCTGATTATTAATTTTACTTATCCTGGCTTGAGAAGATCTTAAAAGGTATGTAGATTTTGTTTGCTTTTTGAAAACAAAGTATTACAATACCTGAAGTAACTAAATTTGTATGCAGAAGAAGCAAAGGCAAATTCTGTCGCGGGATAAGAAACCAACTACAATAGTGTGAGTATTAAACTATTGCTATTGGATAAATTTGGACAGAAGAAAAATGTGGTAAATTTAGCTTCGACTGCGTCGAAGTAAATCCCTCCACCTATCGGTGGATGAATTTAGGAGGGTAGAAAGGATGAAGAAGTTGTGTATTGTTTTTTTAGGTTTAATATTGCTTGTTTCTTTTAACGGATGCGGCAGAAAGCAGGAAGCTTTGGATCAGATGCAGCAGCCAATGTCTCCGGAGGATTTAAGCCGGATTAAGACTGAGAGCCAGGTAGCTCAAGAGATGAAACCGGAAACCTTGCCTCAAGCAATGTTGCAAGGCCAGGCAGCATCTATGCAAAAACCAGAGGTAAAATTGGATCCCTTGCCTCCCTCTGGGCCTTACAAGCCAAGCTCTATTGAGATACAGGAGGCGCTAAAGAATGCCGGTTACTATATGGGTAAGGTTGACGGAAAGATTGGGCCTATTTCCAAGAAGGCGATTGAGGATTTTCAAAAGGCCAATGGTTTGATTGTTGATGGTAAGGTTGGCCCTAAAACTTGGGGGGTGTTAGGCAAATATCTGAAAGAGCGCCCTTCGCAGCAGTCTGGCCGGTAGAAGCCGTACAGGTTTTAAAGATTTTGTTATAATATTATTAAGGTTAACTTATTCGTAGATAATACTAGTTTAATTTAAGAAATCCCAACATTACCCGCCAGAAGAGGGTAACTTTTTTGTTGG
>JAHKBC010000166.1 GCA_018825725.1 Candidatus Omnitrophota bacterium | reverse complement strand
TTTCCGCCCACCGCGGAAATTTTAACCGAAGGATTTATTTTTTTTATGGCTTTTGCCAGGTTTGCGGCATGCAGGTCGCCCGAGGCTTCTCCGCAAATAATCAGGATCTTTTTTTCTTCCATATATCCTTTTGGATAATGAGGGCTACCTTTAAGGCCTGACGGGCAATATCTCCGGTTACTAAAGGAGGAATGTTTTTCTGAACGCATTCCACAAAAGAGCGTAATTCTTTTTGCAGCGGTTGTTCTTTTTCGATAGGAAGGTCTTCTTTTGAAATTACCTGCCCCTTTTTACTGTAAACAGTTGCCCGGGCATCTTTATAGTCTAAAGAGATATAGGCCTCTTTCTGGAAAATGCGTATTTTTCGCATTACTTCATCCGAGACCCGGCTGGCGGTAAGGTTGACTACGCAGCCATTCGCAAATGTGATCCGGGCATTGGCGATATCTTCGAAGGCAGTAAGGACATTTACTCCCACGGCTTCGATTTTTTTTATCTTGGAAGGGATTAACCCCAGGATTATATCTATGTCATGGATCATGATATCCAATACCGCTCCTATATCCAGCGAACGGTTAGGAAATGGGCTTAAACGGTGGCATTCGATAAAACGCGGCTCTTTGATAAGTTTCTTGGTGGCGCCAAAAGCGGAATTAAACCTTTCGATGTGGCCTACCTGAAGGATGAGTTTATTCTTTTTGGCAAGCTTGATCAATTGATCTGCTTCTTTAAGATTGGTAGTGAAGGGTTTTTCCACCAGGCAGGGGATTTTATTTTTAAGGAACTCCGCGGCAACCAAGGCGTGGTTTTTAGTGGGTACGCAAATACTTACCGCGTCGATTTTGTCGAAAATCTTTCGGTAATCGGTATACGCGCTTACGCCGAGAGAAGATGATATTTTTTCCAAGAGAGGTTTATTGATATCGCAGATTGCAGCTAATTCACACTCCGGGATTTCTTTGTATATTTTGGCATGCAGGCTGCCTAAATGTCCGGTTCCCACCACTCCTATCCTTAATTTATTCATAGTAGTGATATTAACAAATACTGTATCTACTTGCAACTAAAATCTTTTAATCTTAGTAATCTCTAAATTGCTCGACAAAAAGCAGGCGTTATGTTAAGATATGAACTAATAGCCAGTTATCCCTTGCGTAAAGGCTTTAAAATTTCATAAATAAAGCGACTAAAATTTTTATGCGCACGCTTTAAGGATAAATTTTCCGACATAAAAAAAGAGAGTAAAATTTATGCGCGATTACTTAAGGTTGTTGAAATTCGTCAAGCCGTATATTAATATTCTGGGTTTAGCCGGGGTATTTATGGGGTTTTCTGCTCTTTTTGACGGTATTTCAATAGGCATGATTGTACCGGTTGCAGATAAAATTCTTACCAATAAAAAAATAATCATTCCTGCAAAGCTGCCGGAATTTTTAAGTAATTTCGTGGACTATTTGAATAATAGTAATCAGCTGAGCCTGCTTTATTATATTTCTTTTGCCGTAGTTGTACTTTTTCTTCTCAAGGGGGTTTTTACTTTCTTCCAGAGTTATTTTATGTCGAACATAGGCCAGCTGGTTGTAAGAGACATAAGAAACAAACTTTATGCCAAATTCCAGGGGCTCTCGCTGGACTTTTTTGTGCATAGCCGGGGAGGGGAATTAATCTCGCGTATTACCAATGACGTAAAACTGGTAGAAACTGCCGTGGCTTATGCTACCACTGATGTCATTTATCAATTCCTTCAGGTAGTTGTTTTTACTTTTTTGATCTTTTTCATTCATTGGAAGATGGCTTTGACTGCTTTAGTATTACTGCCATTAATCAGCCTTCCGATAATAAAGGTGGGCAGAATGCTGCGCAAGCTTTCCCGCAGGAGCCAGGAAAAGATGGCGGATATCAACTCTTTCCTTTATGAAGGTATTTTGGGAGCCAAGATTATCAAGGCTTTTAATATGGAGGGCCATGAGGTTGCCAAGTTTAATCAGGCCAATCATGATTATTACCGGATTTCCATGAAGAGTATTAAACGCTCGCTATTGTTATCTCCGGCTACGGAATTCCTGGGGGCTATTGCTGGTATCTTTGTTTTTGTCTGGGGAGGAAAAGAGGTTATTGCCGGCAAAATTTCTTTTGGCGTATTCGGGCTATTTTTAGGCTCGATGCTTTCTCTTGTGCGCCCTTTTAAAAAATTGAGCCAGGTGAATTCCCTTATTCAACAGGCAGCTGCCGCCAGTACCCGTATCTATGAAATTTTTGATACTGTTGCTTCTGTGGCTGAAAGAAAGAATGCTTCCATTTTTACGGAATTCAAGAACGAAATACTTTTTCAGGATGTCTGGTTTAGTTATGCCGATGTGCCGGTCCTTAAAGGCGCAAGCTTGAATGTAAAGAAGGGTGAGGCTCTGGCTATTGTGGGCCCTAGCGGTTCGGGGAAGACTACCCTGGTGGATCTGGTGCCGCGTTTTTATGATCCGCAAAAAGGGGCGATACTGATTGATGGAATAGATATTAAAAATTATACTATTAAGTCACTGCGCCAGCAGATCGGTTTGGTAACTCAGGAGACTATTCTTTTTAATGACACTATACGGGCGAATATTTCTTATGGTAAACCTGAGGCTTTAAAGGAGGAGATTGTTCAGGCTGCCATGCAGGCCCATGCCCATGATTTTATAAGCCGTCTTTCCTCTGGTTACGATACTTTAATCGGAGATAGGGGAATGAAGCTTTCCGGTGGAGAGCGCCAGCGTATTGCAATTGCGCGGGCTATTCTTAAAAATCCGCCCATACTTATTCTTGATGAGGCTACATCGGCGCTTGATACTGAGGCAGAACGTATAGTGCAAGAGGCTTTAAACAGGCTGATTAAAGGTAGGACCGTATTTGTAATTGCCCACCGACTTTCCACCGTAAGGAATGCCTCTCATATCATTGTTATTGACCAGGGTAGAATCGTCGAAGAGGGGAATCACTCCGAATTGCTTGCCAAAGAGGGCTTATATAATAGGTTATACTGTAATCAGGATTTAAAGAGATAATCTCCCGAAAATAGTTGATTTCAAAGCTTATTTGTGATAAATTTATAGGGTCGTGTTGGTTTGAGAAAGACTCGTAGTAAATACCCAAAAATCAACTGGCGATTAAGAAAATTATGCGCAATCTAAAACAAATAGTTAATAAGTTCAATAGAGCTAAGGTGATGGTAATCGGGGATTTGATCCTTGATGAATTTATCTGGGGCAATGTTGACAGAATTTCTCCCGAAGCTCCGGTCCCGGTAGTTTGGGCTAACAGGCGCACCTATATGCCCGGAGGGGCAGCTAATGTTGCTTATAATATTCGTTCCATGGATGCCGATGTTTGTTTATTGGGAGTAGTCGGTAAAGATAAGAATTCCAATTCTCTTTTGGCGGAGTTTAAGAAGAGAAAGATATCCACTTCTGCGGTATTCAGCGAGCCTCATAGATGCACAACGGTCAAAACACGTATCCTTGCCGGGCACCAGCAGGTGGTCAGGGTAGATTGGGAGCATCTTGAGCCTTTGCCGGATTCTCTGAACAACCGGATTATCAAATTTATCAGAAATAATATAAGTAAGTTTGACGCGGTGATTATCGAAGATTACGGCAAGGGAGTTATTAATATGCATCTTTTGGAGGAGGTAATTGCCCAGGCAAAAAAACATAAGAAGATTATTACCGTGGATCCTAAAGAGGAGCATTTTCAGTATTATCGTCAAGTTACCGGGATCACCCCTAACCGTAAAGAGCTGGAGAATGCTATAAAGAATCTGAAGATCAAGGATAATACCAACACCTTTAAACTTGACGATTACCGCTTGAATTCTTCAAGGGATATTGACCTTGCCGCAGGGCATATCCTTAAATATCTGGGTTTGGATTCCATGCTGGTGACTTTAGGCGAAAGCGGGATGAAACTTTATCAAAAGGATAAACTGCCTGCATATATACCTACGGTGGCTCAGGAAGTTTTTGATGTTTCCGGAGCCGGCGATACGGTAATTGCCAATTTCACCCTGGGCCTGAGCGCGGGCTCAAGCAAAGAAGAGGCGGCTCATATTGCTAACTTTGCCGCAGGGATAGTGGTAGGAAAATTAGGCACTGCCGTAACCAATCGTAAGGAATTAATCAGCAGATTACCCTAAGGAGAATTATATGGAAGTCGTAGGAGTTATACCGGCAAGATATTCGTCGACTCGTTTCGCCGGTAAGGTATTGGTTAATCTACTAGGTAAGCCTATGATCCAGCATGTCTGGGAGCGCTCTAAAAAGGCCAAGCTTCTGGATGAGTTGATTATAGCCTGTGATGATGAAAAGGTGGCGTCTGTAGCCAGGGAATTCGGGGCTAAGGTGGTGATGACTGCCAAGGCGCATGTTTCGGGCACAGACCGTATTGCTGAAGTGATTAATCCTCTGGATGTTAAAGTGGTTATTAATATCCAGGGAGATGAGCCATTGATTCATCCTACCATGATTGACAATGTTGCTGGAGCGCTACTGGAAGACAAGGCTTTGAATATGGCCACGTTAATGAGAAGGATTGAGAATATTAATGATATTAATGATCCGCATGTGGTCAAGGTAGTGGTCGATAAGGACGGGTTTGCAATGTATTTTTCACGCGCCCCTATTCCAATGCGGGCAGAAAACTCCGATATAGCCAGCCCTGTTTATTATAAACATATCGGCTTGTACGGTTATACTAAGGATTTTATCTTTGTTTATAAAAATCTGGCTGTTTCTAACCTGGAAAGAATTGAAAAACTGGAACAGTTGAGGGTTTTGGAAGAGGGGTACAAGATTAAGGTCATTGAAACTAGATACGATACTATTGGAGTAGATACTCCTGAGGATTTAGCTAAGGTCGAGGAGTATTTGAGGGATAAGTGTTAAGAGTTAAGTGTTAACTGATAAGGGGTAAGGGGTAATGATAAAAGAAGTAAAGATAGGAAAAATAAAAATCGGCGGCGGGCATCCGTTGGTACTCATTGCCGGGCCATGTGTGATTGAATCGGAATCCGGCTGTCTTGAAACTGCCAAAAGGATCAATGGAGTTACCGAAAAAGTAGGCGTACCTTTTATTTTTAAATCCAGCTATGATAAGGCCAATCGTCTTTCTGCTGGTTCATTTCGCGGGCCG
>JAHKBC010000165.1 GCA_018825725.1 Candidatus Omnitrophota bacterium | reverse complement strand
TGCTTCTTTCCTTGCTCTGCCAATAGTTTGCGCGCAATATAATCGGTATCTAAGATAAACTGCAATTCTTTTGCCGCTCCGGAAATCTTAAGCGGCAGGTAAATCTGTCCGGCATCATTTAAAAGGTATTGCAGCTGGGAAACCTGAGCTACCATACTGCTGGAAAGTTCCGCAGAAATAAGAAATTGTCCTTCAAGCCGAAAGGCGCCGTTAAAATCAGACTCACCCTGCCCCTTAAATAAGAACTCGTCTGCTCCGATAGTAGTCTCCTTAAGCATAATTTTCCCATTTTCAATACCAATTATAAATCTCGTATCAGATATTAAGGTATCCTTCTGGACAAGTTTTTGTTTAAAGCGTTCCGGCAGCCCCTCTTCAATCTTTTGGGATAATCCGGGAATAATCGATATCTTATCCAAGACTGCGCGCAGGACATTAATGCCTTTTAGCTTTCCCTTACTCACCGATAAATCTAGTTCTGCAGATAAATTAGATTGGATATCTTGAGGTGTAAATCCCGCGCCCCAAGCTTTAACCTTACCAGAAATCTCTCCTTCTGCCTGCGCTGGCATTTTATCCGTATCAACTATTTCTTCAATCTTTAGATTGGTAAGGTAACCCAAAAAATTATATTTCTGCTTACCCAGATAATCGCTTAATCCTGCGCTTACATCTACTAAACCTGTGCCTATACTTAGCAAGGCTTTATCTAGAAAGATATCCTTGGGAGTTACTCTCATTTCCATTTTAGAAACAGTCAACAGCGAACCAAGCTCATTAAATTTCAGGATTGCATTCGGTAATAAGATATGTGCCATAAAATCACTCAAGCCTTTAGCTCCCGCGCTTACTTTATCGACCTTGAGTTCCATTTGGCCCTTAAGGCTCTCTGGTAAAACCACTCCCGAGGCTAAAGGAAAAATAACCGGAATTCTATCCAAGAGTATATTAGAAAGCTCGGTCGAGCCTTTGAGGTTAGTAATAATCACCTCATTGCTTTTAAGGTTAATCTGCGCCAATCCATCTATCCTGATATTTTTTTTTGAACTCAACACTGAGGCCTCCACCAGAAAAGGGAAGGGTTCACTGAGCGATATCTTGTCGAACTGAATACTTAGATCGTTAATCTCCAAATTTAAGGGCGGCTCAAAAGAATTATCTATAAAAGAAACTCTACCGTTTCCGGACTTAAGGGAATTGATCATTATCGCCGGTAGAACAGCTACTCCGAGCCCTGGGTTTGTTTGAATGGATGAAGCCTGCGCGATGGTAGCGACATTAATCGAGCCATCTTTTTTACGGATTATCTTCAGCCAAGGGGCATCAATTAAAAGCGCCGGGATATTAACTTCCTTAATAGAAAAATATTTAAGTAAATCCAGGGTAACCAAAATATCTTTGACCTTAAGGAACTTATCTTTGCTAAAATCCGGGTCATCAGAAACTGTGATATCTCTTATTTTTAGGGTTATGCCTTTTGTAAATGATACGTCCAGGTTTGCCCGGGAAAAATTGAGCTGGCGGTTTAAGGCTTTATCCGCCGCGGCGATAATCTGCGCCTTATAACGGTTAACATCAAAAGACTTAATCAAGATTAGCGCTATAATAATAATAGCTGTAATTAACAATGCCAAGGCTATGAATATAATTTTGAGAACCTTCATTTTGATTGACTCATCATTTAATATTCCTGCGGCGGAAGTGATTATTGCGCTGGCGGGAGTGCTGCCTCTTAGGCTTAAACGCAGGCAAAGCCGTAACATCAACAAAATTCTCCACAGCCATTTCAGGATGCTTGGAGACAGGTAAGGTGGCCCGGATAAGTTTTTCAATATTCTGAACATCATTTTTTTGGTCAGGCGTGGCAAAAGATATAGCGTGCCCTTTGTTCTCTGCCCTGCCAGTGCGGCCAATGCGGTGCACATAATTCTGCGCATCCTCGGGAAGGTCATAATTAAGCACCACTTCAATTCCAGTAACGTCAATTCCCCGGGCGGCTATATCCGTAGCTACCAGAACCTTATACCTTCCGGATTTAAAACCCATAAGGGCATCTTTACGCTGAGCCATCGAACGGTTAGAATGCATTTCTACCGCGCTGTATCCCATACCCCTGATTAGTAAAGCTATTTTTCTGGCATTATATTTAGTCCGGGAAAACAAAAGCATTGGCCCATGATAAAGCGCAAGAAGCTTATTCAAGAGTTTAGACTTGGCCTCTTTTCTGACAATAAATAACTCCTGAGTAATCTTCTCGGCAGTAGTGCCGGAAGGGGCAATCTCCACCGAAACCGGAAGCTTCATATGTTTGGCTGCTATACTGATAATCTCCTGAGGAATGGTAGCAGAAAAAAGCATGGTCTGGCGGTCTTTAGGTAGAAAGCGCAGGATTTTATCTATTTGGGGAGCAAAACCCATATCCAACATGCGATCAGCCTCATCCAAAACCAGCATAACAACTTCATCAGGCATAACATTCCACTGACTGATATGATCAATGAGCCTGCCGGGAGTAGCGATTATTATACGTGGATTCTTACGCAACGCCCTTACCTGTTCTGGCATAGACGCGCCTCCGATAAGACAGGCAGTATGCATGCCAAACGGATGCGCAATCTTTTGAAAAGCTTCGTCAATCTGAACAGCCAGTTCCCGGGTGGGAGCCAAGACTAATCCTATACCTTGTTTTTGCTCCAGGCGCTGAACCATAGGGATCGCAAAAGCATGGGTTTTTCCGGTACCGGTTTGAGCAATACCAATAAGATCCTTACCCTCAATACCTAAAGGTATGGCCTTAAATTGAATTAAAGTAGGAACTTTAAATTTTATCCGCTCCAATGTATCCAGTATCTTAGGGGCAATCCCCAGCCCATAAAAACTTTTAGAATTGGAACTGATTTTGTCTGAATGCGCATTCATGATTATTTTGGCCTTTTATGTTTAGAAACTCCAACAGCCATGCCCAGATGGACATGGCAATAAAGTTCATGGTTATAAATACTTAAAATATGTTTGCAGCGCGGATATTTACACTTTCTACCTTTAATTGATGTTTTTATCTTCTTAATATTATCTCCCTTCCTTGGTTTCTGCCTTTCTAACTAACTGTAAGCATGATATATTGTACTTCCCAATTACCAAGCCGTCAAAGGATATAAACAGACTCCCGCCTCTCTCCTGGTGGCAATTACCTTGCAAAAGTATTACCCTGAACTTTAGGGATTGGCGAAAATATAAGCATATTTTTAGGCATTAATTTTACGCGACTGAATATGGTTTAATACTAGACTGCTCTACCTGAGAAAGCAAAAGCCCGTCCTTAATATTAAACCTTCCGATACTCTGGCGCTCGATCTGCGAAACATGGCCGACGCATCCAAGCCTCTGCGCCATATCTTCGGCTAGCTGCCGCACATAGGTGCCGCGGGTACATTTGACATAAAATTGAATATGCGGGAGTTCTATTTTTATAACCTTGAGGTCCTTAATGGTTATTTTGCGTGCCTGGCGCTCTACCTCTTTGCCTTTTCTGGCAATCTTATAAAGCCTTTTTCCCTTATGCTTAAGAGCCGAGACCATTGGTGGAACCTGCATCTGTTCGCCGATAAAAAAAGATGCCGTTTCTTTGATCAATTCATTATTAACAGCATCGAATCCCTTTTCTTCAAGAGGCTCTCCCTGGCTGTCTCCGGTTGTAGTCCTTTTGCCCAGGGTTAAAGTCGCTACATATTCTTTATCAAAATTCAAGAATTGTTCAAACAGTTTTGTCGCTGTCCCTACCAGGACTACTAACACACCCGTAGCTATGGGATCTAATGTTCCGGCATGGCCGACCTTTTTGATACCTAGTTTCCTGCGCACAAAAGCTACCACATCATGGGAAGTCATCCCCTTCGGCTTATTAATTACCAGTATGCCGTCTCTAATCATAGGCGCAAAATTTTAATTAAACCTGACTCTTCTTCTTAATTATCTCTTCCTTAAGAGGGAATTTTCGGCAGCTGAATTGAGCTGATTCCGGGCAATAGCTTAATTTTACGCACTTGGCTCCGGAATGCTTAAAAACAGCAGGAAGTTTATCCTGGCACAACTTTAACATTTCATCCGCAAGAAAATGTATCTCCCATTGGGCGCGATTGCAGCAGCGTACGGCAAAAAAATGCAGCAATTCCCGGCAATTCATACTCACTACAATCTTGGTCTCTGCTGCCTGTGGTAGAATAAATCGGGCATCCTGGTTAACCTTTTCTCCGCTGGCCCCTATTTTTTTAAAAGACTGTAGAAATTCATCGTAGCCTTTTTGAATATCCTGCATTATCCTTATAAATTTTTCCCTTAAGTGCTTATCCTCCTCTATAGAAGGAGGAATAATATAATTGAAATCCACAGCCTTAACATAGCGCTGACTCTGCTGAGAAAAAGAAGCGATCCTGTGCCTTACCAGCTGGTGTGTCAACGCGCGGGAAACACCACAAATAGCAAAGGTAAATTTTACATGTTCTAAAGGGCTCTCATGCCCGGACTCCGCCACCTTCTGAATAAACTCTTCCATCTTCACGATATCATCTTTGGTATCTTCAAAGATATCTCCGGCGAACTTTGCAGAATAACACTGCCTGCAAGCAGCGTAAATAAGCCCGGTGGCATTCTGGGTCACGTCTAAAAGCTGAACCTTTAATTTAACCTGCGGCACTTCTTCCTCCTCTTAAAATACACACTTGTTTTTTAAAAGATTGCTTCGCCAAGCTAACAGGCTGAGAGATTAATTTTGCCAAACTACAAATAACTTTGATTCTCTAAATACCCCGCATAATCCTTAACCGCATCCTCCAGGCTCATGCACTTATGCCTACAGCCTGCTGCTTTCAGTTTATCAGTCTCGGCTTGCGTAAAATATTGGTATTTATCCCGGATAGTCTCGGGCATGGGGACATATTCAACCTGCGGCTTTTTATCTAATGTAGCAAACAATGCTCCGGCTACATCTTTCCAGGTGCGCGCTTGCCCTGTGCCGATATTAAAAATACCTTTTTGGTTTAAATTCTCAATAAAATAATAAACCATCTCTACCGCATCTTTGACATAAATAAAATCCCTTTTTTGTTCTCCGTCAGCATATTCCATCCGATAAGACATAAATAATTTCATCACCCCGGACTTAACTACGTGGGTGAATGATTTAGCGATGACACTGCGCATCTCTTCCTTGTGATACTCATTGGGGCCAAAGACATTGAAAAATTTAAATCCGGTTACTTTCTCTATGAGTTTATTCTTGATTAACCACAGGTCAAAAAGGTGTTTAGAATAACCGTATATATTAAGAGGATGAAGCGTTAAAGTAACCGCATCCATATCGCTATAACCTAATTTGCCGTCTCCATAAGTTGCTGCCGAAGAAGCATATAAAAAATGCGCCTTATTTTTTAACGCCCAGGAGCATAACCTTTTAGAATAGCTATAGTTATTCTCCAACATATAAGAAGCGTTGGTCTCGACAGTAGATGTACAAGCCCCCATATGAATAACAGTGTCAACCGGGCCAATAATCCGGTTGCTTTCCAGATAATCCAAAAATCTGTCTTTATCTATATAGTCTTCAAATTTCTTACCTTCCAGGTTCTTCCACTTATCTGAACTGCCGAGTTTATCCACGATTATAATATCATCGATACCTTTGGCATTTAGTTTACTCAAAAGGCAGCTTCCGATAAACCCTGCTCCCCCGGTCAGAATTATCTTCATTTTGAATCCCCCTTATTCTTAAAATACTCATCCGCTAAATAAGAACTACGCACATAAGGAGCGCTTGCCACATAGAGAAAACCCATCTCTATGGCCTTCTCTTTGAAATATCCAAATTTATTCGGAGTTACATACTCCTGAACCTGATAATTACTCAAACCGGGAGATAAATACTGTCCCAGATTTAAAAAATCGCAATTCACCCGGCGTAAATCCCTTAAAACCTTTAAAACCTCATCTTCGCTTTCGCCCAGGCCTAACATAAGCCCGGACTTACTATAGATTTTACCATAAATTTTAGCGTTCTGCAAAAGCATTAAGGAACGCTGATAATCTGCCTGCGGCCTTATTTTTGCGTAAAGGCGCGGCACCGTTTCCAGATTATGCGCTAAAACAAGGGGACCAGCTTCAACCACAGTTATAACTGCTTCTTTCTGGCCTTTAAAATCGGGAACCAAAACTTCGATTTTTATATTCGCGATTTTACGGCGCAAGGCTAGCACAACCTGCGCAAAGAGCCCAGAACCTCCATCGTTAAGGT
>JAHKBC010000020.1 GCA_018825725.1 Candidatus Omnitrophota bacterium | reverse complement strand
TATCAATGGCCCGAAATAAATTTTTCTCGCGAAGATGTTTTATATGAGCTCAGAGCGCTTTACGCGGGAAGTTCTAATCTCCAGGAAAAGGAAGCGATTGATCGCTATATCAAAACCATTGCATCAAAGAGAAAAGATCGTAATTGAAAGCGCAAGGGCCGTTGATTAAAGGGCTGATCTTTGTGGGTTGGTCTATTTAAGGAGGCAAGGATACCATGGTTATATTTTATAAGATGCATAAACTTTTTCGGGTTTGGCATGCGGGATCTACTCGGAAACGCCTATCGAACATTTTTACAAAAGATTTTGTTATTTTGTGCTTGAGGATGAGTGGGTTAACAATTTTTTTTATTGTTCTTTTGTCCGGCATGAATTGCTTCGCTAAAGATAGCGAGAATATCCAAGATCTATTGTTTACTCTTGATAGCCAGCAGTCTTTTTTGGGAGGCAGTTCAGAGAAGCTCATTCTAAGAGATAGCAACAATGCTTTATGGATGTTCAAGATGCCTTTTGAATATTATGACCCTAATTTATATTTTGGGGTACCTTGCATACAAGCTGATAGTTTCATAGCCTCTTTCTATAATGCCCTCGGGATAAATAAAATTCAATATTATCCCGCTATTTTGTCGATAAATGGCTTGCCCCGTTATGGTAATCTTCTAAAATTGGTTCCTAGCAGCCAAAACTTGGAAACGATTAGTTTTAATGACTTAACTGTTTTTCAAAGGCAGTTTGTCCAGAAAGTCTTTATTCTAGATTGGTTATTGGTGATATCCGGAGTTGATTCGGGAGATTTTATCATAGATAAAAATACCGGCGAAATCTTTACGATAGATAAAGAGCACGCTTTTAGAGATCTTGCGATACGTTCTTTTAAGGATAATGACAGTCCTGCATCCTTCTTAAACAGCGAGATGTATGGAAAGTTCTATAAGGGGTTCTTCGCAGAGATTGTGGATAAAAGAATGGATATCGACTTAGTGGATATATTTAAATTTATAGATTCTATCCAATCCATCAACGATGAATTGTTCGTCAGTTTTTTTACCCCCTATTTAAAAGACAATTTTTCTCTTAAGCTCAGCCCGATTTTGCTAAAGGTTATGCATGAAGCACAATTTGAATATTCGATCTTAAAATTCGGCGCGAAAAGATATCTTTTACACACAAAGCTTAGCCGATTGACCTATAAAACAACACCAAGAGAATTCGATGATTACTTAAAGTTACTGCTAGCCAGAAAGAAGAGAATGCGGGTTATTTTTGAAGATTTCTATAGAGGCCTGTTATCTGAACAAGGGGCCGATACTTCAAATAAAATACCCAAACATAAGCTGCATAGTCCGGATATTGATCTATTGAGGCTTCTATTCAAGATTAATACGGGGAAAAAGATTGCTTTTACTAATCTGTCAGGTAATTCGGATATCGGAGTTATCGCTTCGGAAAGGGCATGGTTTTTATATAAGCAAGATCCGCCGGTTTTTACGGATAACGATATACTAATTAAAGAGCTATGCCGTATCAAAGCGAAAAGCCCTAATGAGCGAATAGCAATAGAATTGTATATTAGAAACATTGAAGAGGGAAAGGTTGATAAAAAGAGGATTATTCTTGCCCCTTAAGGCGCATCATTTATTTGACCGGTATTTAAAAATAAAAGCAATCTTGAAACATGTTGAGAAAAAAGATATTGTTTATTGATCCACCGACTGGTTTATTTATACGAGAAGATAGGTGCCAGGCGCCGGTGCAATATATCGGGGTGACAACTATGCGGCCCCCTATAGAGTCGGCATATTTGGCCGCCGTTCTAGAAAAATCCGGGTCTGTATGTTATATGCGAGATTATTCAGCTGAGCGTAAGGAATGGAAAGATTTTGAACACGACCTGATCCTGCTCAAACCCGATATGCTTATAATAAACACCACTACTCCTACTATTGATAATGATATGCACGCGGCCTTTTTGGCCAAAAGACTGGAGCCGGATATATTAACTGTCGGCAAAGGAGCGCATTTTCTTGTTTTGGACGGGGATGTTTTAGAAAAGTATTCAGAACTTGATGTAGTTATCCGGGGAGAGGGCGAAATAACTGTAGCCGAACTTGCCAAGGGAAACGATTTTAAAGTGATTGATGGTATTACCTATAGGGATAGGAAAGGGCAGGGTATAATCAGAAATAGAAACAGGGTTTTTATCGAAAATTTAGATTCGCTTCCATTTCCGGCAAGGCATCTCATGAATAATAAATTGTATGTAAGATTAGATACCGGTCAGCAGCAAACTACAATACAGGCCGGGAGGGGTTGTCCTTACGGATGCATATTCTGCCTGGCGAGTAAGTTATCCGGCAAGAAAGTTAGATTGCGTTCCCCTGATAATATATGCGCTGAGATAGAACTTTGCCTGGAGCAGAATATAAGAAACTTTTTCTTGAGGGCTGATACCTTTACATACAATAAAGACTGGGTTATAAACGTTTGCAAGGAGATAATTAAAAGAAATTTGAAGATAAATTGGGTTTGTAATAGCCGGGCAGACACGATAGACGAAGCCATGTTGGATGCTATGAAGGAATCAGGATGCTATGCGGTAACGGTGGGCATTGAAAGCGGCAATCAGGAGAGTTTGGATAAGATGAAAAAAGGCATTACGTTGGATCAGATAACCCGGGGCGTAAGATTATACCGGAAAAAGAAAATATTTGTAGACGGTTATTTCTTGACCGGATTTCCCTGGGATACTGAGAAGACAATCCGGGATTCCATAGATTTTGCTATAAAATTAGATTTGGATGCCGCTGATTTTCACATCGCGTATCCTTTTCCAGGCACCGATCTCTTTGAACTCGGTCTGCATCACGGGTTATTTGAGCGCCGCAAACTCGCAGGAACAAAACCTTATGCCGAAGCAGTGATGCAACTAGGGGCTTTTACCAGTCAAGAACTGGAGGATTGGAGAAGGAAGATGTTTCGGGCCTTCTATCTCAGGCCGAAATACATAATCCGCATTATTATAAAATTCGGCCATCCCGGAACTTTTCTCAACTGTTTAAGGGTTGGTTTGCATATATTTTTAAGGATAATTAATCCAAAATGAGATTTATCCGGAAAAAAATATCGATTAAATTGATTCTGGAAGTTTTACTGATATTTATAATATTGGGGGTCGTATATTATTGCCAGTATCCGAATATCAAAGATAAGCTGATTGTTCATTGCGATGTTAGCCTGTATATATTTCCAATTTATCAATTATTAAATCCTGGACTATTTCCGGGAGATCTCCTAAGCCAGTATGTATTGTTCCAGACCCCTAAAGGCTATATCTCTTTTTTTTACCTTTTGGGGAATTTCGTTGATTTGCTTTCAATAGCTTTATTCCTGCCCTTTCTCCTAAGCGTTATTTCCAGCATGTATCTTTTTTTTCTTGTCAGTAAAATAAAGAATTATGTAGCAGGATTTACTGCTGCAGTTTTATTCATATTCCACAGCTGGACATTCCATACATTCCAGGGTTCAACTCCCCGAGCGTTTGAATACCCGTTCTTAATCCCCTTTATTTACTACTTAATTGGAAAAAGATACTTGATTTGCTTGTTTATTTTTATTGCGGAAATGCTTTTTTATCCGCCGGTTGCCGTGCTTTCGCTGGTTCTGTTTTTTATCTCGGTAACCTCTATAAAAGCAGGGAAGATGAACTGGAAATGCCCTTTTTTAATATTAGCGGCATTCTTTCTGCTGCCGTTTGTTTTTTATTTGATCCAAAACGTAAATAATTTGGATAAACTCTATGGCCCCGTTGTATCCATGTCTGATATGTTAAACATGTCTGAGTTCCATATAGGAGGTAAGGAGGATTTTTTCCTGTTAGATCCAATCAAGTTTCTGCAATCTCCACGAGTAGGTATTCATATGAATCATTCCTTGGTTTTTCTCGGGTGTATTTTTTTTATGCTTCTAATATTCCGGAGGTCAAAGGTAGGCATGCGGTTGAGATTACCCAAAGAGATAACCGGGCTTATTTATGCAAGCCTCTTCTTTTATCTTATGGCTTTTATATTTTTATTCCGGCTCTATTACCCCGCTAGATATGTTATGTTTTCTGTGCCTTTATTCTTGTGTATTGCTGTGGGTGTTATGTTTTCAGATTGGTTCTATCAGATAAAAAATAACTTTGTAAAAATATTTATACCGTTTTTTCTTTTTGCTGCTTTAGCCGTATTTTACGGGCCGCAGATTAACGGAAGGTTGGTCGATTATAGATATTTGCGGGGTGCCCTTAACTGCGTTTCTGAATTACCTGAGAATGCGTTAGTTGCATCCAGTATATATATATCGGACCCGATACCTACCTTTACGAAACGGAAAGTATTATTTTCTCACCGGCTATTGATACCTTTCCAAAAACGGTACTATGATGTTTTGAAGAAACGCACTTATGATTTTTATGATGCCTATTATGCCGATTCCGAAGAAAAGTTGCGGAGTTTTTGCGCCAGATACTCCGTGGATTACATAATAGTGGATGGGCGCCATTTCGCCAGCAGTTATTTACATGGCAAGATGGAATACGATGAGCCGTTTAACACCTATATCGAGAGGTTAGTTAAGGGGAGGAGTGATTTTATAATGCTAAAGATGGATAAGGGTAGGGTAGTTTATGAAGACGACAGATTCCTAATCATAAGAACAAGCGATTTAAGATAATTGCCTTTTTACAAAAAAATAGATGCCAGATAATAAGGTAAAATTTTCGGTTGTAATTCCGGTATATAATGAAGAGAAGAGTATCCTTCCCCTTCACGATTCCCTATGTAACATAATGGATAAAATGAGGGAGAATTATGAGATTATTTTTGTAAATGATGGCTCGCAAGACAAAACCCGGCATATACTCAATGGTCTATTCGTAAAGTCGCTGCACCTGTTAGTCGTCAATTTTAATAAAAACAGGGGTCAATCCCTTGCTATGCAGGCTGGTTTTGATGTGGCTAAGGGAGAATTCATCATCACAATCGATGGAGATTTGCAAAACGACCCTTCAGATATACCTCTTATGTTCCATAAAATTAACCAAGGCTATGATGTTGTTTGCGGTTGGCGATATAAGAGGCATGACCCCAGGATCAGGGTATTCCTAGCAATGCTCTCAAGCGTTATCCGTAAGATTGTTTTTAGAGAGGTCATCCATGACCCAGGCTGTACGCTACGGATTTTTAAAAAAGATGCTGTAAAAGATATATTTTTATTCACCGGAACACATAGACTTTTTGCCTTAATAATGTCAAGGCTGGGTTATAAGCTGGGGGAGGTCAAGGTCATCCACCACAAAAGAAAATTTGGAAATTCCAAATACAGTATTTATACCAAGATAATTGATGGCGTGGCCATCTTTATTAAGTTTTGTTTATTTGATATGCAGAAGTTGATGCATAGGGAAAAACGCAAAGAGGGATGGATTGTTTAGAGTCGCGTTTGTTTATCCGGGTTATGAAAATCTAGGGATTGAATATTTATCTGCTACTTTGAAGAAGAGGGGCATTCAGACCAAGCTCTTTTTTGATCCGGTACTTTTCTCTGAGAGCGGTTTCCTCAGTAACAGATTTTTAGGAAAACTTTTTTCATTTCAAAAATACCTGTTGCGAGAGATCATAAATTATAAACCCGATTTGGTTTGTTTTTCGGTTGTTACTGATAATTATCCCTGGGCGATAAGATGGGCAAGAGAGATTAAATATTCACTCG